>JANOFW010000039.1:0-7416 GCA_031413835.1 Planctomycetia bacterium | reverse complement strand
CTCGGCACGGAGCTGCGCGGGGTCTAGCGCAGCACGACGACGGCACCGCCGGGGGATGCGTGGCCTGCTGGGCCGCTGTCGGGGGCGAGGCGGTGGGTGCCCGACGGTGTCGTGAGCTCTACCCCCAGGCGGATCACGCGGCCGGGATGCGGATCGCCGGCGAGCGCGTAGTGGCCGAAGGCGACCTCGACCTCGCGCGCGCCGCCGACCTGGCTCTGGCCCCGTGCGGGCTCGCCGGCAAGGGCTGTGGGCGGGCGCGTGAGGTCGAGCGTCACGGACTCCTGCTCCCGGCCGCTGGCGACGCTGATCACGAGCGAGGTGGCGTGCGCGTCGCTCGGCACACGAACGCCCAGCACGAGGGTGCGCCCATTGGTCAGCGCGCGCACGTGCGCGGGCCCTACGCGCGTGACGGGGGCGTCGGGCCACTCCGCCTCCGCGAGGCGGCCATCGAGGGCGGGATTCCGCTCCACGTAGCGCGCCACGACCCGCTGCTCCGGGGGAGGGAGCTCACCGGCCGCCGCGCGCAGTGTCGCTGGGAGCCGTCGCAACCAGAACGGATCGGCGAAGCGTCCCGCCAAGGCCTGCTCGAGGTTCGAGGCCGTGCTCAGCAGGAACGCCGCGGGGTCCGTGGGCTCGGCCGCGCAGCAGGCGAGCAGCTCCTCGAGTGCGGGGTGGGCCGAGGGTTCGGGGGCGCTGGGGGCCCATGCGCGGGCGAGCGCGTCGGCCGCGGCGGGGCCGGGCAGCACGACGATGCCCGCCAGGACCTCACCCAGCGTCTCGTCGCGCCCCCGCGGCAGCGACGGCAGCCCCTGCGCGGCCTGCATCCAGGTCTCGATCAGCACCACGGGCACGCGCGCCGCGCAGGCCACGCGTGCGGCCTCGGCTTGCGTGATCGTGAGCGCACGGTCCGAGGATCCGTACCAGCCCACGAGTACCTCGGGAATGCCCGACATGTCGGGCCACGACGCGGGCGCGCTGCCTGCGGGCGGGATCACCAGCAGCTCCTTGAGGCCGCCGGGGCGCAGGGCCTGGACGGCGCGCCGCACGATCGCGGCATCGACCTGCCGTTGCAGGTGCTGCTCGGGCGGCTCGTAGGGCGTCAGGTGGAGCGCGAAGTGCCGCACGCCCTTCGCCTGCCAGGCGAGCAGCCCGTCGAGGGCGCCTTCGGCGCGCGCTACGAGGCGCTGGGGGGCGGCCAGCGTGCTGCCGGCCACCCCGCTGGCCCGCAGCACGCTCGTGCGCTGGAATCCGAGCTGGGGCAGCCCAGGCCCGAGATACGTCGAGGGAACCTCCGCCCACGCGACAGGCTCGACCCCGTGCTCGTTCAGACGGGCGAACGAGCCGGGTCTGCCCACCATGGGAGGCCGCCCGGACTCGAGCCAGAGGCGGTTGGCGTGCGCAGAGGCGGCGTCGAAGGGAGAGCCCTGCTCCTCGATCCCGCCGAGGGCGCGGATCCGATAGCGCGGTCGCACCAGGCGGAGGTGCGGCGCCGGGTTCTCCAGCCGGATGCGCACGCCACCCTGCTCGTCGGGCTTGGTCATGTCGAGCGAGCGCGCTGCCCCGGCCCTGGCCTCCGGCATGAACGTCTCGAGCTCAAAGCGCGCGGCGGCGAGCGCGGCCGCGTCTTGGCCTAGGATCACGACGAGCGGGTGCCTCTGCGAGAGTCTCACATCCACGAGGTATCCGCCCCGCAGCCCCCGGCCTGCGACCACGCCGAGCAGGCGAGCGAGCTCGCGCGCCGCCGGATCGGAGTCCCACAGGCCCAGCACGAGCGTCGGCCCCTGCGGCACCACCGGCAGCACAAGCGGCTCCACGGCGCGGCCCGGCGGGAGGAAGCCCTCCAGCGCAGCGGGCCAGCCGGGCGAGGCCAGCACGCGCGCCCCTGTGAGGTCGAGGTAGACCGGCTTCTCCTCCTCGGCGGCACCCGGCGTGGGCCCCGCCCCGACCACGAGCGCTATCGCGAGCAGGAAGGCGAAGCGGCGCATGGAGTCTCCGGTCAAGGGGTCCAAGTCTACGCGGCCGCTTCTGCGGCCGCGTAGACTCGGGGCATGCGCACGGCCAGCGTCCTGATCGTGGGCGACGAGATCCTCTCGGGCGAGATCCGGGACGAGAACGGCCCGTTCCTCGTGCAACGCCTGGCGGGGGCCGGCGTGCGCGTGGAGCGCATCGCCACCTGCCCGGACCACGAGGAGGCCGTAGTGCTCGAGCTCTCCCGCCTGCGGGCGCTCAGCGACGCGGTGGTCGTCTCCGGCGGGATCGGCCCCACGCACGATGACATCACCCGCGCCGCCGTCGCCTGCGCATTGGGCGTGGCCCTCACGCTGCACGCCGAGGCGGAGCAGCGCCTGCGCGCCTACTACGGGGCTGGCGTCACCGCCTCGGACCTCGAGATGGCCCAGCTGCCCCACGGTTCCCGGCTGGTGATCGGGCCCGCGACCGGCACGTTCGGCTTCGCGCTGGCCGGCGTCTACGGCTTCCCCGGCGTGCCCTTCCTGCTGCGCGACCTGACGCAAGCCATCCTGCCCGACTTCCACGGCGCGCCCCTGGTCAAGGCCGAGCTGTTGACTGACCTGCGGGAGGGCCAGATCGCGCCCCTGCTCACGGCCGCCCAGCGCGAGAACCCCGATGTCGCCATCGGCTCCTACCCGATCGTGGACGCGGGTCGCTGGTACGTGCGCATCGTGCTGCGCGGCCCGACCGCCGAGCAGGTCGAGGCGCTCGAGCAGCGCCTGCGCGCCGACCTATCGCGTCTCTCCTGATCCGCTCCGGCCCTACAAAGAAAAGCGGCCGGGGGCCGTCTGCGGCCCCCGGCCTGCTTTTCTAGTGGTGGAGCTGAAGGGACTCGAACCCTTTACCTTCTGATTGCGAACCAGACGCTCTACCAGATGAGCTACAGCCCCACGGGATTGGAGGGTGGACCGTACACCCTGCCTCTGCCGATGCAAGCCTCGCCGCCTGTGGCCCGCGTGCCCGACGCTCAAACCCCGGCTTGGGCCGCCAAGGCCTCGATGAACGGCAGGGGCTTGTCGGCCAGGCACTTGAGGATCGTGCCGCCCGCGGTGAAGGCGTGCGTGACGTCGGCCAGCTTGCCGTAGCGCTCGAGCGCCGCCCGGCCCTCGCCGCCGCCGACGTAGACCGCGATGCCCACCGACTGCAACTTCTTGAGCGTGCCGATCATGGCTTCGGTGCCGCCCGCGAAGGTGCGGTCCTCGAACTTGCCCAGCACGCCGTTGTGGAACACGGCGCGGCGCCGGGTCGTCTGGGCCCAGGCCAGGGCCTGCTCCTCGAAGAGCCGGCGGGTGGCCGGGCCGATGTCGAGCTGCCAGCTCTTGGCCGGGATCTCCTCGACCACGCTGCCATCCTCGAGCACGAAGTCCACCGGCAGGATCACGCGCACGCCGCGGGTCTGGGCGTCCTTGAGCATCTGCCGTGCGCTCTCCACCGCGGAGGGCGGCACGTAGGCCTTCTCGTCCTTGAACTCCTCGTCGCCCGCGGCGCCGATGGAGACCTCGACGCCGCGCAGCTCGCCTTCGGCCTTGCGCAGCGCCATGGCCAGGCTGCCGCCGGCCAGCAGCATCTCGACCCGGCCGCGCTTGACGATGCCGTGCAGGTCCTTCAACTTGTCGAGCTTCAAGCCCGAGAAGGAGACCAGGCCGGCCTCGCGGGCGCGCACGAGGTGCTCGGCCAGCTCGCGGCGGCGCGTGAACACGCCCAGCGCCACCTTGCCCATCGCCAGCGGCAGGGCGGCGCTGGAAAAGTCCTTGTTCGAGGCCGAGATGGCGTCGTTGACGTAGACGGTGGAGCCCTGGCGGAAGGCCCTGGCGAGGCGCTCGTAGTCGTCGGCGATGTCGTCCACCTCCTCGGGCGAGGCCGTCCACAGGCGGCACTCGAAGCCGTAGCGGCGCACGTTCTCGAAGACGCAGAACTGGCCGGGCTTGAGGCTCTCGATGGCCTTCACCGCCACGCCCGTGAGCGTCTCGGAGTGCTCGTCGAACCAGTCGCGCACGAACGGCCCCGCGCCCGGCTCGGTGGCCTTGAGCTTCTGGAACACGTACTCGAGCGTCTGGTCAGGAGCCCGGCCGCGGTGGCCCAGGAGGATCATGCGCCAACCGCGCTGGCGGCCGAGCTCGAGCGTGGCGTGCAGGCCGATCAGGCGCGGGTCGTCGCCGATCACGCCGTCGCGGTCGGCCACGTCGAGGTCGGCGCGCACCCACACCGGCGTGCCCACGGGCAGGTCGCTGAGGGACTCCACCGAGGGGATGCGCGCCAGCTTGTCCTCGAGCGGCTCGGCGCTCTTGTCCACGCCGACCGCGCGGCGCAACGCGGCGGCGAAGGTCTCGTCGTGGAGCTGCGGCATGAGGCCTCCCGGGACGGGCTCGCCATGGTAGCCAAGGGCTGGGGAGGGGCGGCAGGGGGGACCGAGGGATCCGTCCTGGGCGCACGTCGGCCGTAGGCCCAGACGACCGCACCGCAGGCGCGGGCGGCGGCTCTCCGGTCCGCGCGCTCAGGCGGTAGACTGCAGGTCGTGGTCGAGGCCTCCCCGCCCCCCGTCCCCCCGGCCCAGCCTGCCGCGCCCGTCATCGAGGTGCGGGATCTGGTGGTGCGCTACGACGAGCAGATCGTCCTCAACGGCGTGAGCATGACCGTCGAGCAGGGCGAGGTGATGGTGATCCTGGGCGGCAGCGGCAGCGGCAAGAGCACCTTGCTCAAGTGCCTCCTGGGCGTCGTCACGCCGGTCTCGGGCAGCGTGCGGGTGCTGGGCGTGGACATGATCCATGCCGACGAGCGCACGCGCGAGTCGGTCTACCGGCGCCTGGGCATGGTCTACCAGTCGGGGGCCATGTTCGGATCCATGACCGTGGGCGACAACGTGCGCCTGCCTCTCCGCGAGCACACCAACCTCGATGAGCGCATCATCGACATCGCCGTGCGCATGAAGCTCGGCTTGGTGCAGCTCTCGGGCTTCGAGGAGCGCATGCCGGCGCAGCTCTCGGGCGGCCAGCTCAAGCGCGCCGCCTTCGCCCGCGCCATCGCCATGGACCCCCAGCTCTTGTTCTGCGACGAGCCCTCCGCGGGTCTCGACCCGCGCATCGGCCGCGGCATCGACATGCTGATCCGCAACCTCAACAAGGCCTTCAACATGGCGCTGGTGGTCGTGACGCACGAGATGGAGTCGGTGAAGGTGATCGCCGACCGCGTCACGATGCTGGCCCCCATGGCCGGCGGGGCGCGGGTCGTGTTCTCCGGCCGCTACGAAGAGATGCTCACGCACGCGGACCCGACCGTGCGCGACTTCGTGCAGCGCGTGCCGTTGCAGGAGCCGCGCACCGAGGCCGCCGAGATCCTGCGCCAGCTGGTCGGCGACGAATGAGCGGCACGCTGGTCGTCCTCCTGGCAGCCGAGGCCGGCGAGCGGCTCTACAAGGGGCTGGGGCACGGCGCCTTCTCCTTCCGGCCGGTGGACCACGCCCATTGGGCCGCCTCGGGCGAGGACGTGAGCGTGGTCTACTACCGCTCGGGCAAGCTGGTCGTGCAGGGCAAGGGCACGGCGGACTTCGCCGAGCGGCACCGGGAGATCCTGGGCCAGGCCGCGCGGGTCGAGCCCGCCGGCTCCAAGCGGCCCGCGCTGGCCGCCTCGGCCCTGCCCACGGTGGGCAGCGACGAATCCGGCAAGGGCGACTACTTCGGCCCGCTGGCGGTGGCCGCCGTGCTGGTCAAACCCGAGCAGGGCGCGCTGCTCGAGCGCCTGGGCGTGGTGGACAGCAAGCTGGTCGGCGACGAGCGCATCAAGCGCGCCGAGGGCGTGCTGATGAAAGAGCTCGTCAGCGCCGTGCGCGTGCTCATGCCCGAGGCCTACAACGCGGCCTGGGAGCAGGACAAAAACGTCAACGTGCTGCTCGGCCGCTTGCATGCCCAGTGCCTCGACGAGGTGCTGGCCAAGTCGCCCGAGCCGTCCGGCTGCCGCATCGTGGTGGACCGCTTCGGCGATCCCGAGCACGTGACCAAGCACCTGGGAGCCGCCGCGAAGCAGGCGGCCTTCCACATGATTGTCGAGGGCGAGCGCGAGCCCGCCGTGGCCGCCGCCTCGTTCCTGGCGCGCGCGGCGTTCCTGCGCGGCTTCGCCCGGCTGCAGGCCGACGCACCGGTGGACCTGCCGCTGGGCGCCTCCGACCCGCGCATCGTGCCCGCCGCACGCTCCCTGGTGCGCGAGGGCGGCATGCTCTGGCTGGCGAAGTTCGCCAAGCTCCATTTCCGCACCACCAAGTCGTTGTAGTAGAATGGATGCATGACGCGCCCTGGGATCCACGTGGACCTGTTTCGTGCCGGCGAGCACCCGCCGGCGGAGCAGCCCGTGCCGGGCACCATTGCGGACCGTTGGCGGCTCACCTGGGAGCTGACGCTGGCCGCGTGGGCCGTCGCAGGAGCCCCTCAAGGTGAATCGCGACTTCGTCGAGATGTTGTCCGCCTTGTCCGCCGAGGGCGTTGAGCACCTCGTCGTCGGCGGCTGGGCGCTGGCGGCGCACGGTCACCCGCGGGCGACCAAGGACCTCGACATCTACGTCCGCCCTACGCCCGAGAACGCCGCGCGGGTGATGCGCGCATTGCAGCGCTTCGGGGCTCCGCTCTTCGGCCTGAGCGTGACGGAGCTCTCTTCGCCCGGCGCCATCCTGCAGATTGGCGTCCCGCCGTTGCGCATCGACATCACGACCGTGATCGACGGCGTCTCCTTCGAGGAGGCATGGGCCGGGCGGACGACCGCGAGGTTCGGGTCGCTGGAAGCACCGGTGCTTGGGCGCAACGATCTCCTGCGCAACAAGCGGGCCGTCGGACGGCCGCAGGATGTCGCCGATGTGGAGGTCCTCGAACGCGGCACGCCCCCGCAGGACGGGTAGCATCCAGGGCGTCCCTCAGAGGAGAACCCCATGCCCTACGACCCGCGTCTGGTCGAACCCATGCGCCGCGACCTCACCTCGGCCGGCGTGGAAGAGCTCCTGACGGCCGCCGACGTGGACGCCTTCATGCGCCGCCCCGGCACCAAGCTGCTGGTGGTGAACTCGGTCTGCGGCTGCGCGGCGGGCATGGCCCGCCCGGGCGTGAAGCTGGCCCTCCAGGGCGCCAACCGTCCCAAGCACGCGGGGACGGTCTTCGCGGGCCAGGACCTCGAGGCCACGGCCAAGGCGCGCTCCTACTTCGGGGCGGTGCCGCCCAGCAGCCCCTCGATGGCGCTGTTCAAGGACGCCGCCCTGGTGCATTTCGTGCCGCGCCACGCCATCGAGGGTCGCGACGCCCAGTCGCTGGCCTTCGAGCTCGTGGGCGCCTTCGACCAGCACTGCGCGCCCGCAGCGCGCTGACGCGCCATCGATGGGCACGTTCCACGACGGCAAGGGCGAGCTGCACGGCATCACCGTCGTGGTGC
>JANOFW010000038.1:0-3160 GCA_031413835.1 Planctomycetia bacterium | reverse complement strand
GGGGGCGCTCGGGCCCCCGCGTCGTCCTCATGTAGGAAGACTACACGTCGTCCTCCGCGGCGGCCCTCCGCACCCCAGCCAGCGCTCCGAGGTGCCCCATCTCGCGCTCTGGGGACTCAACTTGGGACACCACCCGCTGTCTTGTTGTGCCCTCCCAGCGCCCCGGCGCGCCCCAGCCCGATTTCCGCAGCCCAGATGGGACGGGGCGCTCGCCTCAGGCCGTTCGCGGGGGTAGGAGGGAGTGCGTGCCGCGCTCTGGACTCCGCTTGCCCGTCCTGCTCGCCTGCCTCGCGATCGGCGCGGCGGCAGGCTGGCTGGCGCACGGCCAGTGGGGCGGCCGGGCCGACCCGGGGGGCACGGTCTGTCCCGACGGACAGCGCCTGGAGGCGCACCTGGAGCTGCTCGGCCATGGCGCGTGGTACGGCTTCACCGTGGACCGCCCCGGCACGCTGCGGTTCACCGTGGACCTCCCGGTGGGCGTCGCGACGACGCTCCTCTGGGGCCGCATCGGCACCCCGGCGCCCGGCGAGCCGCCGCACCTGCCCGAGCGCGAGGCTGCGGAACGCATTGCCATCGAGGGGCCGATGCGCGCGCCGCTCACGCGCCGGCCCATCGCGCTCGGCCCCCACGTGCTCTTCGTTGAGCAGCCCGCGCTCGCGATGGGGGAGATGCACCTGCCCGCGCGCGTGCTGATCGAGCTCCTCCCCGACGCCGCGGAGTGCCGCGAGCGGCCGCGCTGACGAGCGCAGGTCCGCCCGGCGCCCGCCTCACTCGTGGCGCAGGGCCTCCACCGGGTCGAGGTCGGCGGCGCGGGTGGCGGGGTAGAGGCCGAAGATCAGGCCCACGACCAGGCAGACGCCGAAGGAGAGCGCCAGCGAGAAGGGCGTGATCACCACGCTCACGTTGCCGAACCAGGCCGCCAGGTGGGCGAAGCCCTTGCCTCCGGCCAGGCCCGCCAGACCGCCCAGCATGGAGAGCACCAGCGTCTCGGCGAGGAACTGGGTCACGATGTGCGCGCGGCGGGCTCCCAGCGCGCGGCGCACGCCGATCTCGCGGGTGCGCTCGATGACGCTGGCGAGCATGATGTTCATGATGCCGATGCCGCCGACGAGCAGGCTGATGGCGGCCATCGAGCCCAGGACGACCGTGAAGATGCGCTTGGTCTCCTCGGCTTGGCGCAGGAGCTCCAGCGGCACGGTCAGCCGCACGTCGTCCTTCGGGTGGGCGACCTCGAGGAAGGCGCGCAGGGCCTCGGCCGCGCGCGGCACGTCCTCGATCGTCGCGGCCTCGATCGTCAGGCGGTGCAGCTCGACGGCCTCGCGCTGGCGTCCTCCGGAGGAGCGGAACACGACGCTGCGTCCGTAACGGTCGGAGAGCGTCTCGAGCGGCGTGTACAGGGCCTCGTCGCTCTCGCCTCCCGTGCCGGCCGTCCCGCCGGTGCCCTCCCCCCGCGGGGCCAGCACGCCCACCACCTTGTAGGCGTCGGAGCCCACGCGCACCAGCCGCTCGAGCGGGTCCACGTTGAGGAACAGGCGCTGCGCGGCCACGGAGCCCAGGACCACCACGGCCCGACGCTCCTGAGCGTCCGCGGCGGAGAGGAACCGTCCGCGTTCGAGGCGCAGGTTCGCCACCTCCGCGTAGTCGGGCTCGGTGCCCAGCAGCATGGTGGTGAACTTGCGCGGCCCGTACCAGGCCTCGCCCTTGACGTCGCGGCGCGCCACCACCCGGGCGATCCCGGGGATCGTCTCGCGGATGCGGCGCTGCGAGCTGCGCAGCAGGCCGTAGCGCAGCTCGTTGGCGTTCTTGTCCGAGGCGCTGCCGCTGGCCTGCGGCGCCACGGAGGCCAGCAGGAGGTTGCGGCTGCCCAGGCGCCGGATCTGGGCCTGGGCGTCCTGGCTGGCGCCCTCGCCGATGGCCAGCATGGCCACCACGCTGCCCACGCCGAAGAGCATGCCCAGCATCGTCAGCACGCTGCGCAGCCGATGGAGCCAGAGGCTCTTCCAGGCCAGCCGGAGCAGGCGTCCGAGCCTCACGCGACGCCCCCCGGGCGCTCGGTGACCGAGGCCACCCGGCCGTCGAGCATGCGCACGACGCGCTCAGCGCGCTGCGCCACCGTGGGGTCGTGGGTCACGACGATCAGCGTCGCGCCCTGGGCGTGCAGCTCGTCGAGCAGGGCGAGGATCTCCAGGCCCGTGGCGCTGTCGAGGTTGCCCGTGGGCTCGTCGGCCAGCAGCACCAGCGGCCGGTTCGCCAGCGCGCGCGCGATGGCCACGCGCTGCTGCTGGCCCCCGGAGAGCTGGTTGGGCCGGTGGTCGAGCCGCTGGCCCAGGCCCATGCGCGTGGCCAGCTCGTGCGAACGCTCGCGCATCGCGCGCGGTGCGACGCCGGCGTACTCCATCGGCACCTCGATGTTCTCGAGCACCGACAGGTGGGGGATCAGGTTGTAGGACTGGAACACGAAGCCCAGCCGGCGCCCGCGCGCCTCCGAGAGCCGGTCGTCGGGCAGCGTGGAGACGTCCTCGCCCCCCAGCAGGTAGCGTCCCTCGGTGGGCCGGTCCAGACAGCCCAGCACGTTCAAGAGCGTGGACTTGCCGGAGCCGGACTGGCCGACGATGGCGCTGTAGGAGGCGCTGGGGAAGGCGAGCGAGACGTCGTCGAGCGCGCGCACCTCGACGTCGCCGGTCACGTAGACGCGTGACACGCCCTGAAGCTCCGCTGCGTGCGCGTGCGTGGCAGGGGGCGCGGCGGAGCTCGCGGCCGGGCTCACCGCGGGGGGCGCTCGCGGCTCACGGGTGCGGGGCTCCCCGGGACGGCCTCGCGCGGCGCGGAGCCGGTCCCCTCGGGCGCATCGGGGGCGCGCGTCCGTGCCGGGGCCGGCGCGCCCGTCGGCCTGCCCGCGGCCTCGGGAAGAGCCGCCCCGTCGGGCGCGCCGCGCGGGGGCGCCAGCAGCACGCGTTCGCCCGGCGCGAGGCCCCGCGTCACCGCCACGAAGCGGTCGTTGCTCCAGCCCAGCTCGACCTGTCGCTCCTGGGCCTTGCCTTCCGCGTAGACCCAGACGGTGGGTCGGCCCGCCGCGCCGGCCACGGACTGCACCGGGACCAGGATCGCGTCGGGCACCTCGGCCACCAGGATCTCGGCCTTGACGCTCATCCCCGGCCGC
>JANOFW010000037.1:0-20818 GCA_031413835.1 Planctomycetia bacterium | reverse complement strand
AAACCCGCCGCTGCGCCCCCCGCGCCCGCCGCGCCCTCGGACGGCGGCATCGGCGATCCACACGGCGGCGCCGGTCCCGGCGCCGAGAAGCCCCCCGCGCCCGCGCGGCCCGCGCCGGCGCCCGAGGCTCCCACGCCCCCCGCGCCCCCCCCGGCTCCCGCTCCCGAGCCGCCCAAGCCGCCCGAGCAGCCGAAGTAGCAGCGACCGCGCCGCACGCCTGCGGCGGCGCGGTATGCTCCCGACCTTCTGCGGACGGCCCTCGTCGGGGCCGTCTGCTTCCGCCGCCCCGGAGCCCCCATGCCCTTCTCCCTGCCGTCGCTGCCCTACGCCAAGGACGCCCTCGCGCCGCTGATCAGCGCCGAGACGATCGACTTCCACTACGGCAAGCACCACCAGGCCTACGTCACGAACCTGAACAAGCTGCTCGACGGCAAGCCCGAGGCCAGCAAGAGCCTGGAAGAGGTGATCAAGGGCGCGCCCGAAGGCGGCGTGTTCAACAACGCCGCGCAGATCTGGAACCACACCTTCTACTGGCACTCGCTGCGCCCTGCGGGCGGCGCCGGTCCCAGCGGCAAGCTGCTCGAGGCCCTCAACCGCGACTTTGGCTCCCTCGACGCCTTCAAGCAGCAGTTCAAGGAGGCCGCCACGACCCAGTTCGGCTCGGGCTGGGCCTGGCTGGTGCAGGACGGCGCCAAGCTCAAGGTGACCAAGACGGCCAACGCCGACCTGCCCATGAAGCACGGCCAGAAGGCGCTGCTCACCTGCGACGTCTGGGAGCACGCCTACTACATCGACTTCCGCAACGCCCGCCCCAGCTACGTCGACGCCTTCCTCGGCCACCTCATCAATTGGGACTTCGCCGCGAAAAACCTCGCGGGCTAAACGCCCGCGGGTTCTTCGTGTACGCACGATCGCGGGCGGGGTTCCGCGGGCCGCGCCCTCGCGAAGGCGCGGGCGTCGGACCTGACGGGCGGGTCTGTCGCTGTCGGTTACGCTAGAGACGTGCGCGTGACGACGAAAGCCATCAACCGCGCCCTCAGGGGCATTGAGCAGCGCAAGGACCCGTGGCTCACGCGGGCGGCGCGACAGCGCTTCGAGCGCGTCGAGTGGGATGTGCCTTCAGCGCCCGGCGCGCCTCCTTCAGGCCGCGAGCCGCGGCGCGGCGGAGCCAGCGGCGGGAGAGGTTAAGGTCCCCGCGGGGCGCCGGGATCTCGCGGTAGGCGAGCCCGAGCAGGTACATCCCCCAGCGGTTGCCTCTCTCCGCGCCCTGGGCGTAGAGCCTCATGGCGCGTGGGCGGTTGCGTCGGGTGTGCTTGCCGTTCCAGAGATGGACGCCCAGGCGCACCACGGCGTCCACGTCGCCATTCGCCGCGGCCTTGCGGAGCCAGCGAAGCGCGAGGGCGTGGCGCGGAGGCAGCCCCTCATCGCCGTCGTAGATCTTCCACAGGAAGTTCTGCCCGTCGCGGTGCCCCAGGCGGGCGGCGCGTGTGAACCAGCGGAGCGCCGTGGGCCACGACTGCCGTACACCCTCGCCCTTGCGGTACATGCGGCCCAGGTTTGTCATGGCGCCGGCCGCGTCGTTGCGCTCGCCCCGATCCCGGCTACGGGCACCGGGCCCTTGCGCCGCGCGGCGGTACCACACGGCCGCCTGTGCCCGATCCCGGCGGACGCCTTCGCCGTAGAACAGGGCGTAACCCACTTTGATGGCGGACGTCGCATCACCCAGCTCGACAGCGCGCCGGTACCACCGGACTGCGTCCGCCTGCCGGCCCGCCTCGGCGTGGGCGTAGGCCACCCAGCCCGCCGCATCGCCGTCACCCGCGGCCGCGCCGCGTTCGCACCAGCGCACCGCGGCGCGGCGCGTGTGGCTCGGGTAGCTGTCCGCCATCCAGCGCAGAGCCGAGCGCAGGGCCTCCCCGGCGAGGCGCTCCTCCGATCGCGCGCGCCCGTGGAGCCCCCAGCGGCGGCTCCACAGCTTGCGCTGCAACTCGGCGCCGCCCCACTCCTCCGGTGCGTCCTCGTCGAAGATGGCCGCGAGCGCTCGCACGCGGACTGCCCTGGGACCACGCGCGAGATTCTCCAGTGCCTGCCCCATTCTGCGGGCCTGCGACGCACACCACGCCGCGTGCGCTGGGTCCTTGCGACGAGCTTTCTGGGAGGCACGTCGCCACCAATCCCGCTCGAAGCGCTGGGACGTGCGCGCCGCACGCTCCAAGACGTGGACGAAGCGCGGCCAGGGCTGCCGAAGCAGCCGGCGCACATCCGTCTTGAGCCTTGCGTTGCTGATCACCAGGAGACTCTAGCGCGCGAGCGGCCGGTCAGCCCGGACCCGGCAGCGTCGCCACTAGGAGCAGCGCTGCCGCCACGGCCCACGCCAGCACGCAGGCGAGCACGGGGCGCCAACCCAGGCGCAGAAGATCGCGGGGTTTCAGGCGCAGACCCACGCCCACGAGCGCCATCAAGAAGGCCCAGGATGTGACGTTGGAGAGCACGCCGCGCTCGCGGGGCGAGAAGGCGCCCACGAAACCGAAGGCGCCGCACACGGCCAGGCCCCAGACGAAGACCGGCACGCGGCGCACGGTGGCCTGCGTCACCGCCAGCAGACCGCGGGGGGCCCCGGGGGCGGCGGGGGCGTGCGCGCGGATCCACAGCAGGATGGGCACGACTTGGAGCAGGTTCACACCCAGGCGCCAGGCGCCCACGATCTGGAGCGTGGTGGGGGAGTGCGCGGCGCCGATCAGCACCGCCTCGGCCGTCGTGGGCATCGCGAGCCCCGCCCAGCTACCGAGCGCGCAGGGCGTGAGGTCGAGGGCGCGCGCGATGAGCGGCAGCGCCACGAAGCCCAAGGCTCCGCAGGCCAGCGTGGCCGCCACGGCGAGGTCGCGCTCGGCGGGCGTGGTCTTCGGGTCGGCGCGCGCGGCGGAGATCACCGCCGAGAGGCCGCAGCCCGAGAGCCCCAGCGCCGCCAGGTGCAGCGTGCGCCTCGGCCGGCGAGCCCAGCGCGCGGCGAGCGTGAAGAGCAGCGCCACGAGCAGCCAGTGGAGCACGAGCTGGAGAGGAGCCACTGGGCCCAGGCAGGCCAGCAGCGCCGGCTCGAACTGCACGCCCAGGAGGATCATGCCCACGCTCAGCGGCACGTCGTGCGGCGGCTCGAGGCTGCCGGGGACGCGGCGCGCGCGTAGCCACGGCGCCACGAGCAGCGTCAGCCCGAGCGTGAGCGGGGCCAAGGGGATCTCGGGCACCAGACGGCCCAGGGCGCGGGCGCCCAGCGCCAGCGCGAGGAGCAGGACCAGGCCGGCGAGGAGCTCGCCTCGGGCCGAGGGCACAGGGGGCGCGGGGGGCGGCCCCTCGCGTTGCAACGCGACAGGCCGCTCTGCCTGGGCCGGCGCTACCACGGCACGCTCGTGACCCAGCCGACCTTGACCGCGAGCACGGCCCCCAGCGCCAGGGCGAAGGCCCAGGCGTCGCGGGGCACGAGCACGCGCCGAGGCGTGGGGACGGCGCCCTGGGAAGCGGGGCCGGAGGGCAACGTGGAGAGAGCGGGGAGCATGGCGACCTCCTTGGGGGAGGCGCCCGGGACCGGCGCGAGGGAAGCCAGAAACGAAAAGAGCCACCGCCGGGGGGCGGTGGCTCTCGCGGGGTCACGGGCGCGGGGGGACGATCAGTCGTGCGCGCACATGTGACCTCGGAGACCACCGACGGTGGTCATGAGGTGGGAGCACATGTGCGGGACGGCGCGCATCGTGACGGTCTGGCTTCCGGGCTCGACCCCTGGGGGGCTCGAGGCGCAGACCCTAGTGCGACCCGGCTCTTGGTCAACCCGTGCGCAGACCGCGGCCGTAAGCCCTTGCGGATCCGCAGCCTGCTGCACGCTGCTGGCGGCCCCTGATCGACCGCCCTTCGAGATCAAACGGGCGGCCCCGGCGCGCGTAGGAAGGGGTGCAAACACGAGGGGTCGAGCCAACTCCCTCCTCCTGCCCACCCTCCCCTCCTGAGGCTCCCTCTCGTGTGAGGCCCGGGCCCGGCGCGCGAGCGCCGGGCCCGGAGTCTTTCTGGAGCCGTCGCGGACCGCCTGTCGCGAGCCATCGGCTCGCAGGTGCTTGTCCGGAGAGCTCGCCGGCCGGTCCGAGAATTCGCCCCGGACCCTGGTCGCCCCCCCTCCCTACCTTGGCGCCGCCCCCAGAGCCGCCGGGGTTTCGAAGCCAAGGAGCGCGCCGTGATCGCCAGCGACAAGTGGATCCGCAAGATGGCTCTCGAGCAGGGCATGATCACGCCCTTCGTCGAGAAGCTGGTGACGGCGGGCAGGGTCTCCTACGGCCTCTCCTCGTACGGCTACGACGTGCGCGTGGGCCGCAAGTTCAAGATCTTCCACAACCTGAACAGCACGCTCGTGGACCCCAAGGCGTTCGATCCCCGCTCGCTGGTCGATCACGAAGGCGACTGCATCATCCCGCCCAATTCGTTCGTGCTGGCAGAGACCATGGAACGCTTCCGGATGCCGCGCAACGCCCTAGCGCTTTGCGTGGGAAAATCCTCGTACGCACGCTGCGGGATCATCGTGAACGTGTCGCCCATCGAGCCCGAGTGGGAGGGCATCATCACGATCGAGATCAGCAACACGACGCCGCTGCCCGCGAAGATCTACGCGGAGGAGGGCATCGCCCAGCTGCTGTTCTTCCTGGGCGACCAGGTGTGCGAGACCTCGTACGCCGACCGCAAGGGCAAGTACCAGAACCAGACGGGCCTGACGCTGCCCAAGATCTTGAAGGGCGGCGCGCCCTAGCGGCGGCGGCCGCCCGCCGCTTCAACGCGCGGCCGTGGTGAAGCGCCAGACCAGCGAGCGGGCGGTCGCGGCCGTGCCGAGGTCGCACTGAACCTCGTAGGTCGTCTCGGGCAGCAGCCGATCCTCGGCCACCAGGAAGGCGCTGGCGTAGTTGTGCGCGAAGGAGGCATGGATGGGCAAGGCCGGGGTGAAGACCAGGCTGGGCACGAGTTCGCCTTGGCCGGCCACGCGCAACGTGAGGCGCGGCCCGCGTTCGTCGCTCGAGAGGAACGACACGCTGATCGGATAACCGCGCGGCCGGCCGTAGAGCGATTTTTCGCGGTCAGGCGCGGGCAGCTCTTCGAGCAGGGTGAGCGGCACGCCGCGCTGGCCCGGTGCCGGCGCCACCACGGGGAAGGCTTTCGACGCAAGCGCTTGCCCGGCGCGCAGCACGCTGAAGCCGGGGGAGCCGAGGCCGGCGTTGCGTCTCGCCGTGCTCGGCGCGCCGACGGCGCCTACGCCCAGCCCCACGCTGGGGTCGCAGAGGAACGGCGTGCGGTGCATCATCATCGAGGTCAGGCGCTCGACGGCGCGCGCAGGATCGCCGGTGCGCTCCATCACGCCCTCCTGCGCTGCGGTCCGTCCCTCGACGGAGTAGCCGGGCCGCCCGGGGATCTCGTCGTGGCCGAAGCCCTCCACGGGCTGGAGTCGGATGTACTCGGCGTGTTTCTGACAGCCCGCGCACCAGCGCAGGTCGAGCGTCAGCGGCGCCAGGCCGCCTCGGTTGCGATAGGCGTTCACCGCCAGCAGACCATGAATCGCCACCGCGCTCGCGCCTTCGGGCAGCGCCTCGGGAGTCAGCGTGAAGCGCCACACGCCGGCCTCCTGGGCGAGCGACCAGCGCGCGAGCCCGCCGGCCGTGCCGAGCCGACGCTCGGGCGCCGGCCGGTGGAACCCCCCGCCGGCCCAGCGCAGACGGTCTTGCTCGCCGTCGTAGCGTCCGTCCAGATCCGCGTCGAGCAGTTCCACCGCGGAGCCACCGACCTTGCCGACCAGGAGGGCCGCCGGGGCAGCGCGCCAGCGGCCGCCGCGGTAGGCCAGCACGAGAGGCACGGTGCGGCCGTCTTTCGCCACGTGAACCAGCGCCTCCTTCCCCGTGCGTACGCTGGCCTAGACGCGGCCGTCGCCGTCCCAGTCGATGACCAGCCCCGTCGGGCGCACGAGCGTGCTCTTGGGCGCCGGCACGAAGCGCCCCGCGGCGAGCTCGTCGAGCGTCCACACGCACTCGGGCGGAACGAGGTCCGGATCTCCTAGCTCGCCCGCAACCAGCGCGGCTGTCTGCGCTCCGGCGGGCTCGGGGGCCGTCGCACCACCGGGCGCTCCCCAGGCGGCGACGACCGCGAGCGCCGAGGCCCAGCCCAGCGGGCGGATCAGATCGTTGCGCATCGGCAGCATGGTAGGGGTCTGTGCTCGTGGCGTGGGGCAGGCACGCCTCGCTCGCCCGCTGCCCCCCGCGCCCCCTGGCACCCCTCCAGGTCCTCTGTCCCCCCCCGGGACTACTGTCTCGCCCCCAAGACGCTTGGTCGTCGGGGGGTGGTCCGCGTGGCCGCCGGTGGTGGGCCCGATTCCAGGAGGGATCCGGAATTTGGCCCTTCCCTCGGCCGGCGCTTGGACTACGATCTGTAGTGGTGGCGTCCCGACCGACCACAATAGGTTGGGGTCAGTTCGAGGTGGGTGCGGGGCCGCGCGGCCCGGGCTGTGAAGGCCCGTGCTGCGTGCCCCGCGTCGCCCTCGGCCGACCTGGCCTCAGGGGGCGGTTGGGCGTGCTCCTTGGACAGCAGAGCACCAGCCGGGCCGTGCGCGATCCCTCCCAGGACTGGGGAGGGGACGCAGGCAACGCCCGGGCCTGCGACCCCCACGGGGTCCGCCGCCGTAGCAGCGCCGTCGCCTTGAGTGCCGCCGCTGTCGCGTGACGGATCCAGCACCCCTCGGTGTGCCCGTGGGAGTCGCCTGCCCGGGGGTCGCTTGCGGGGAGGCGCCACCCGGTGGGCGCAGGTTCAAAGTTGGAGTCGGCCGAGGCGAGTGCGGGGGGTTTCGAGAGCAGGCAGGAGCAGGGCCGGCGTGTGAAGACGCGCCGAACGCAGGAGGAGCAGCAGATGAAGATCCAGCGGCGGTTCACGGAAGCCGGCCGGGACCCCTACCACGGCATCGAGTGGTCCTCGCGGACCTCCGAGATCCGCAACCCCGACGGGACGGTGGTCTTTCGCCTCGAGGGCGTGAAGGTGCCCTCCACCTGGTCCTCGGTGGCCACTGACGTGCTGGCGCAGAAGTACTACCGGCGCAAGGGCGTGCCCCAGACGAACGACGACGGCACCCCCAAGCTCGATGCCGAGGGCAAGCCCGTGCTGGGCGGCGAGAAGGACGCGCGCCAGGTCTTCCACCGGCTCGCGGGCTGCTGGACCCACTGGGGCAAGACCCACGGCTACTTCGACACCCCGGAGGACGCCCAAGCCTTCCAGGACGAGATGTGCCGCATGCTGGCCGACCAGCGCGCGGCCCCCAACTCGCCGCAGTGGTTCAACACGGGCCTCCATTGGGCCTACGGCATCGACGGCCCCGCGCAGGGCCACACCTACGTCGATCCCAAGACCGGCCGGGTCAAGCAGAGCACCAGCGCCTACGAGCGCCCCCAGCCGCATGCCTGCTTCAACCATAAGGTCAGCGACGACCTCGTGGGCGACGAGGGGATCATGGACCTGTGGGTCCGTGAGGCGCGCCTCTTCAAGTACGGCTCGGGCTGCACGTCGGGCGACTCGCGCATCTACCTCCAGGGGGAGGGGTTCCTCCCGATCCGCGACGTGTACGCGCGCCTTCGCGACGAAGGCCGGCCCGTCCACGAGTTCGACGGGAAGGGCCGCTGGATCGACGTCCGCGACCTGGACCTCCAGACCCTGTCCATCGACCCCGAGACTGCGCGATACGGGCTCGACAGGATCGAGAAGGTCTGGAGCTACGACGTCGCAGCGGACGACAAGGTGACCGTCCGGTTCGACACGGGGGCGAAGGCGGTCGTCTCTGCATGGCACCCCTTCCTCGTGTGGGACGGGAAGGACGTCGTCGAGCGGCGGGCGGACTCGCTGTGCCGCGGCGACATGGTGCTCGGGCCGAACGAGACGGCGCTCGCGAGCATGCCCGTGCGCTCTGCTGAAGTCGTCTACACGACCAAGTACTTCGGGCGCGACGAGGAACATCGCGTCGCGATCGACGCGGATCTCGCGTGGCTGTACGGCTACTTCTTGGGCGACGGCAGCCTCGGCCGGAGGCGGAGCGAGTCCAGCGAGGGCTCGTCCTCGACGCGGTACGGCAACGAGTACCTGCGTGTCCGCTTCTTCGACGAGACCTTGGAGACCTTGGAGCGGGTGCGTTCGATCGTGGAGCGCGTGTTCGGAGAGACGGCGACGGTCCAGCAGGACGGTCGGGGGAGCAACGGCAAGCACCTCTGCTTCACCGGACGTCGTGTCACGGGCTTCTTCGCGGCTCAGGTCCCAGTCGGATCGAAGACCTGCTCGCTGGCCATGCCGTCGTTCGTGTGGGAGAGCGGTCGCGAAGTGGCCCTCTCGTTCCTGGCGGGCCTGCTCGACTCCGATGGTTCGGCCGCCGACGGGCGTGCCGTCTACAGCACCGCGACCCAGCGGTTCGCCGAGGACGTGGCCGTCCTGGCGTGCCTCCACGGTCTCGGGGGCGGCGTCGTGCGGAGCGGGAACACCTGGTCGACGTCGGTCGTACGCCGCAGCACGCCCACGCACCTGCGCGAGGACCTCGCCCAGTGGATGACGAACCGGGGACGCCGGGAGCGGCTCTTGGCCCACGGCCGGGAGCACGAGCGGAAGTTCTGCATGCCGCTCGAGCGGCGGGTGAGCCACGACCTGTTCGGCGACAGCGCGCCCGCCGCCGAGTGGCTCCGACTGCCTGTCGGGCCCTCGGGCGCGCGCGTGCACCTTGGGCGCCTGCGGTACGAGGGCCTCGTGAACCCGCAGAAGCTGGAGCGCGCGATAGGGCTGCTCGAGCGGGGCGGCGATGCGACGCTCGATCGACTGACCCTCCTCGCTCGATCTGCCGCGTTCGTGGCTCACGTCGGACCGTGCAGCGACGACCCGGATTTCTACGACCTCACGGTCGCGCGCCACTCGAACTACCTTGCCGGCGAGCGCGGGCTCGTGGCGATCCACAACACGGGCACCAACTTCAGCCGCCTGCGCGGCGAAGGCGAGCCGCTCTCGGGCGGCGGCCGCTCCTCGGGCCTGATGAGCTTTTTGAAGATCGGCGACCGCGCGGCGGGCGCCATCAAGTCGGGCGGCACCACGCGCCGGGCGGCCAAGATGGTCTGCCTCGACGTCGATCACCCGGATGTCGAGGCCTTCATCGACTGGAAGGTGCTGGAGGAGCAGAAGGTCGCGGCGCTCGTGGCCGGCTCGAAGCTGCTCGAGCGCTCCGTCAACGGCCTCATGGCGGCCTGCCGCGAGTGGCCCGACGAGGCCACGCGCTTCGACGCCAAGAAGAACACGCGCCTCAAGGCCGCGCTGGTCGAGTCGCGCCGCAGCCTGATCCCCGCCAACTACGTGCAGCGCGCGATCGCGCTGGCGCGCCAGGGCGTGACCTCCATCGAGGTGCCCACCTACACGACGGATTGGGACGGCGAGGGCTACCTCACGGTCTCGGGGCAGAACAGCAACAACTCGCTGCGCATCCCCAACGACTTCATGCGCGCCGTGCAGGAGGACCGTCCCTGGAAGCTCTTGCGCCGCACCGACGGCGCCGTGGCCAAGAACCTCTCGGCCAAGGAGCTGTGGGACAAGATCGCCTACAGCGCCTGGGCCTGCGCCGATCCGGGCCTGCAGTTCGACACCACGATCAACGAGTGGCACACCTGCCCCGCCGACGGGCGGATCAACGCCAGCAATCCGTGCGTGACGGGCGACACGCTCGTGGCCACGAGCCAGGGCTGGCGGCGCATCGACGAACTGCTCGCAACGAGCAGTTCAGTGATCGGATCCGATGGGCGTGCGCATCCGATCGGCCCCGCGTTCACCACCGGCACGAAGCAGGTGTATCGACTTCGCACCGAATCCGGATTCGAGCTGAAGCTGACCGCCGACCATCGGGTCCTGACGAAGGACCGTGGCGACGTGGCCGCGGCCGAACTCACCAAGGACGACGTCGTGCTGCTGGGCCGCCCGGGCTTCGGGAGCGAGGCGCTCCAGGCGCCGCTTGCGGAGCTTGCGGGCGCCAATGCGTTCCTTCGCGGAATCGTGACCGCCGGTGCGGTGTTTCCGGCCGAGGAGATCGAGGCTTCCTCGGCGCTCTACGAGCGTGTGTGTGCTCTCGAGGAACAGCAGGACTCGAGCTCAGTCCGTTGTGCGTCCACAGCGGTGGCCCCCCCGCGGGTTCGCCAACTCAGTTTCTCGAGCGGGGTCGTGGTGGACGCCGTTCGCCCCCTCCTCAAGCTGTCCGAGGATGGCGTGGTCGTCGGTCTGTCGGATGAAGCGCTGGCCCTCGACCGCGCCTCCATGGCCGCCGTACTCAGGGGTCTCTTCACGGCGGCTGACGCCGGACAGAACCTCGCTGTCCACGACGACGCGATCCAGCTCGTTCATGGCGAGCGGGCGCTGCTGCGACAGGTGCAGCTGATGCTCTTGGCCTTCGACATCCGGTCGCGCATCCAGACCCCGAGGCTTGCTGATCTTTGCCTGCGAATCGATGGCCGAGACGACGTGGTTCGCTTCGCGTCCGAGATCGGCTTCCTGGCGGGTGGTCGGGCCTCACGGCTGCTGGAAGGCGTCTGCGGACGCTCCGGCTCTGAGGTAACTGCTGTTGTGGACGAAGACCGCGTCGAGAGCCTCGAAGCTCTCGGCGAGGAGACGGTCTATGACCTCACTGAGGGCGTGACGCACCACTTCGTAGCGAGCGGTCTTCTGGTCCACAACTGCAGCGAATACATGTTCCTCGACGACACGGCCTGCAACCTCGCGAGCCTCAACCTGGTCACGTTCTTCGACGCGCGCACGGGCCGCTTCGACCTCGAGGGCTACAAGCACGCAATCCGGCTGTGGACCATCACGCTCGAGATCAGCGTGCTGATGGCGCAGTTCCCCAGCCGCAACATCGCCCGGCTCTCCTACGAGTTCCGCACGCTGGGCCTGGGCTACGCCAACATCGGCTCGTTGCTCATGCAGCAGGGCGTGCCCTACGACAGCAAGGAGGGCATGGCGCTGACGGGCGCGCTGAGCGCCATCCTCACTGGCGAGTCCTACGCGACCTCGGCGGAGATGGCGGCCCAGATCGGTCCCTTCCCCGGCTACGCGCGCAACAGGAAGCACATGCTGCGCGTGATCCGCAACCACCGCCGCGCGGCCTACAACGCCGCGCCCAGCGAGTACGAGGGCCTGACGATCACGCCCGTGGGCATCAACCCGGAGGACTGCCCCGACGAGCTGCTGCGCGCCTCGCGCGAGTCGTGGGATCGCGCGCTGGCCCTGGGCGAGAAGCACGGCTACAGGAACGCCCAGGTCTCAGTCGTCGCGCCCACGGGCACGATCGGCCTGATCATGGACTGCGACACGACGGGCATCGAGCCCGACTTCGCGCTGGTCAAGTTCAAGAAGCTGGCCGGCGGCGGTTACTTCCGCATCATCAACGAGTCGGTGCCGGTGGCGTTGCGCACCCTGGGCTACCCCCAGGAGCACGTCGAGGCCATCGAGCGCTACGTGCGCGGCACGGGCTCGCTCAAGGGCGCGCCGCACGTCAACGACGTCACGTTGCGGGCCAAGGGCTTCACGGCCGAGATGATCGAGAGGATCGAGACGGCCCTGCCCAGCGCCTTCGACATCTCCTTCGTGATCAACCGCTGGTCGGTGGGCGACGAGGCGCTGACCAGGCACCTGGGCGTCCCCGGCCACGTGGCGGCCGAGCCGGGCTTCGACCTGCTCAAGCATCTGGGCTTCGACAGGGACCAGCTGCGTCAGGCCAACGACGCCATCTGCGGGAGCATGACCGTCGAGGGGGCGCCGCTCCTCAAGGACGAGCACCTGCCGGTCTTCGACTGCGCCGGCAAGTGCGGGCGCTACGGCAAGCGCTCGATCAGCGTCATGGGCCACATCCGCCAGATGGCGGCGGCCCAGCCCTTCATCTCGGGTGCCATCAGCAAGACCATCAACATGCCCAACGAGGCGACGGTCGAGGACGTCAAGGAGGCCTACGACGCCTCCTGGCGCCTGATGATCAAGGCCAACGCCCTCTACCGCGACGGCAGCAAGCTCAGCCAGCCGCTCAGCTCAACGTCCTCGGACGGCGAGGACGCTGACGCTGACTCTGAACAGGGCGCTTCTGCGGATGCGCTGCAGGAGGGCCCCCCTGCGGGGGGGGCTCCGGCCTCCGGCGCCGGCCCGGGCGCGGGCTCGGGTTGCACGGGCTTGGGGAGCACGGGCACGCGGAGCCAGGGAGCCGGGAGCCCGGGCGCGAGGTCGGAGGAGCTCGGTGCGACGACGACGACGGCGGCTGTGCGTGAGCGGGCCGAGCGGCTCACCGAGCGCGTGATCGTCCGCTACCTGGCCAAGCGTCACCGCCTGCCGCAGCGCCGCGCCGGCTACACCCAGAAGGCCGTCATCGGCGGTCACAAGGTCTACCTGCGTACGGGCGAGTACCCCGACGGCCAGCTGGGCGAGATCTTCATCGACATGCACAAGGAAGGCGCCGCCTTCCGCAGCCTGATGAACTGCTTCGCCATCGCCATCTCGCTGGGCCTGCAGTACGGCGTGCCGCTCGAGGAGTACACCGAGGCCTTCGTCTTCACGCGTTTCGAGCCCAACGGCATGGTCGAGGGCAACGACCGCATCAAGCTGTCCACGTCGCTGATCGACTACGTCTTCCGTGAGCTGGCCATCACCTACCTCGACCGCAAGGACCTGGCCCAGGTCACCGAGGAAGACCTGCAGCCCGACGCGGTGCGCCGCGATGGCGAGCCCGAGTACCAGGGCGAGGAGGTCGTGGCCGAGCGCTCCGTGCCCGCCGAGCCGGCACCCACGCCCAAGGTCTTCGCGCCCGAGGCGATCCACCCGCACAGCCGCGGCATGCGCCCGGGCCAGGCCCAGGAGCCGTCGCCGGGCACGCGGGCGGCGGTTCACGCGGCCGACCACCCTGCTGTGGGCGGCCATGTTGTGGGCGGCCATGCCGTAGGCGGCCATGCCATGGGCGGCCACGGCGTGGGCGGGGCGGGCGCCCAGGCTGGGCTCACGGAGCGCGAGGCGCCTCGTGCCCCCGACGTCGTCCCCGACGTCGTCCCCCAGAAGGGCCACGGGAACGGCAAGGGCTACTCCGTCGCGCCCGGGATCGCCTCCGGCGGTGCGGCTTCCAGCGGCGTCGCCTCAAGCCAGGGATCCTCGACCGTGACCGAGGTGGAGGTCGTCGCCGTCCGGCTGCGCACCGACACCCACGCGTCGAAGGCCGACCTCGCGCGTCTCAAGGGCTTCACGGGCGACTGCTGCAGCGACTGCGGCTCGTTCACCATGGTGCGCAACGGCGCGTGCCTCAAGTGCAACACTTGCGGCCAAACCAGCGGCTGCAGCTAGCTCGCAAGCATCATCGCAGCCCTACGTGCGCCGCGCTGGACTGGGGGCGCTCGGGCCACCGCGTCGTCCTCATGTAGACAGACTACACGTCGTCCTCCGCGGCGGCCCTCCGCACCCCAGCCAGCGTGGCGGTGAGGTAGGGACGCCAGGACGAGCGACGGGAGTGACGCCCGAGCGTTCGAGCGCGACCGGCGCGGCAGGGGAGCAGCAACGGCAGAGTCGGGGGGGCTCGGACGTCGGGTAGCATCGGCGCACGGGTTGGAGTGCCGGTCGCCCATGGCGGATCACGCGCGCGTGCTGGTCCTGAGCGGCTCGGCCGGGCACGGGCACGTCAAGGCCGGGGAGGCGGTGACGGCGGCCCTCGAGGAGCGTCACCCGACCCTGGTGGTCGAGCACTGGGATACGCTCGACCACCTGCCGCGCTGGTTCGCCTCCACCTACCGCCGGGCCTACGTCTGGCTGGTGGACCGCCATCCGCACCTCTGGCGGCGCCTGTACGAGAGCAGCGATCGCAGGCACCTGTGGCTGGGCCACGCGCTGACGCGGCTGGCGGGCAAGCGCTTCCTGGCCGACGTGGCCGCGTTCCGCCCGGACCTCGTGCTGTGCACCCACTTCCTCGCCCCCGAGCTGCTCTCGGTGGCGATCGAGCGCCGGCTGAGCGCCGTGCGCGTCGAGATCGTGGTCACCGACCACGACGCGCATCGTTCGTGGCATTGGCCGCATGTGCGCCACGCCTATGTGTCCAGCGACCTCGTCGCGGGGCGCTTCCGCATCAAGTACGGCATGCCGGCCGAGGCCCTGACCGTGACCGGCATCCCCGTGCGCAAGGCCTTCACGCTTCCGCGCGACGTCGCGGCGACGCGCGCGCGCTACGGCCTCGATCCCGACCGGCCCACGTTGCTCTTCCTCTCCGGAGGCTTCGCCGCCGGTCCCGTCGCGGAGGCCATCACCGGGCTGTGGGCGCGCCGGCCCGACCTGCAGATCCTCGCCGTCTGCGGCACGAACGAGCGCCGGCGCCGCGCGATCGAGCGCCTCGATCGCCCGGCCGGGGCCCTGTTGCACGCGCTGGGATTCGTGCCCGACGTGCCCGACCTGATGGCAGCGGCCGACATCGTCGTCAGCAAGAGCGGAGGCATCAGCACCTCGGAGTCGATGGCGCTGGGGCGGCCGCTCCTGATCTCCAGCCACATCGCCGGCCAGGAGGAGCGCAACGCGGATGCGGTGATGGAAGCCGGGGCGGGGGCGCGCGCGCTGTCGGTGGACGAGCTGATCGAGCGCGCCACGCGGCTGCTCGACGATCCGGCCGCCCTGGCGCGCATGGCGGCGGCCGCCTCGGCCTTCGGGCGCCCCGACGCGGCCGCGCGCATCGCCGATGCCGTGGCCTGGCGGGTGGGCGCTCCCCTGGCTCCCGCGGGCCCGCGTTTCCACGGCGCGCCCTGACAGTCGGCTTACGGCCGAGCCGTCGGAGGGCCTGAGAGCGCCCCGCGGGCCGCCCAGGGCTTGGGCGCGACGGCGCGGGCGGCCGATAGAAGGGCGTGCGCCAGGGCCACGACCCCGGATGGGACGACTGCCACGTGAGCGTACCGCTCACGGGGCGCGAGCCCTTGCTCGGCCGGCTGCGGCTCAAGCTGCGCAGCCGGCCTGGGGCAGGCTGGATCGGGCTCACGGGGCCGCGGGGCGCCGGCATCTCGCGCATCCTCGCCGAGGTGGCGTCCATGGCGGCCGAGGCTCCGGGTGGGCCGGCACCGTTGTGGGTCGCGCCCTGCGAGTCGGGCGCTTCGCGTGCTGAGCCGCTGCGCCGTGCGCTGGTGCCCTGGTGGAGGCGCGCTCCCGACGAGGCCCTCGAGGCCGCGCTCGCTCCCGTCGTGCCCACGGGGCACCACGGAGCGCGGGCGTTCCTGGCGTGGGTGGGCGCCGGTCCCCTGGCCTCCGGTGCGCTGCTCCCCCCGCTGAGCGTGCTGAGCGCCGGACTGCGCGCCCTGGCCCAGGGTGGGGTCATCCTCGCCGACGACTGGAGCGCGCTCGACGCCACGACGCGCTCCCTGCTGCTCGAGGTCGGCGCGGCCGGCGGCTCGACGGTGATCGCCGGCCACGTCGATCCCTCCGACGTGCCCCCGGAGGTGGGGCCGCTCTGGCCGCTCGAGCCGCTGACCGAGAGCCAGCTGAGCCTGATGCTCAAGCGCTGGCTGCGCTCGCCCGTGACCGCGCGACGCCTGGCCCCCGAGCTGGCGCGACGCAGCGAGGGCTGGCCCGGTCGCGCGATCGCCTTGGTGCGCTCGCTCGCACGCGCCGGCGTGCTCGTGAGCGAGGAACGCGGCGCGCGGCTGGCGGCCTGGCCCGTCCCGTGGCCCGAGCCGTGTGGCATCCTGGAGAGCTGCCTGCAGCGCCTCAAGGAGGAGGACGCCGGGGGCTGGCGCGTGATCGAGTCCGCGGCCATGCTCACGGAGCCCTGCGAGCCCGAGCTCCTGGCCGAGGCGGCGGGCGTCAAGCGTGCCGTGGTCGAGGGCGTGCTGGCCGAGGTCGCGGCGGCGCGTTCGGGCCACGCGCCCGGCTGCGCCTTCGGTGACCCTGCCCTGCGCGTCTTCGTGCGCAACCGGCTCACGCCGGCGCGGCGGGCGCAGGTCACGGAGCGCCTCGTGCACACCTACGCGCGGCGGCCCCTGGCCGAGCTGCGCGGCGCCGGGGAGGCGCTCGGCCGCCTCGAGTCCGCCTGTGAGGGAGGCTCGGGCCCGGAGCTCGAGCTGCTGCTGCCGTGCGTGCTGGCGCTCGTGCCTCCGCGCGCCACGCTCGTGCCCGCGGTCGCCGAGCTGCTCGCGCGGGCCGCGCGGCGCCTGCTCACGCTCGAGGGTTCGCCTGCGCCCGAGACCCTCCTCGGTGTCGCCGAGCGCCTGGCGCTCTGCGGGCATCTCACGGCCGCGCAGGACCTGCTCGAGGCGCTGCGCATCGCTCCGGGGACGTCGGCCGAGCTCACCTGGCTCACGTTGCGCGCGCGCTACGGCGACCCCGCGCGCGTGGCATCCGACGTCCTGCGCCTGGAAGGGCTGCTCGCCGACGGCGCGCTGGCTCCCGAGCAGCGCCATCGCGGCTACCGTGCCCTGGCCGAGCGCGAGGGAGCCACGGACGCCCAGGCGCGGCGTGCCTGGCGTCAGGCCCTGGCCACCCTCGCGACTTGCGATCTCGGCGAGCGCGCCGCGCTGCACGTCGCGCTGGCCCGTGCGGCGGAGCGCGCCGGGAGGCGGCATGCGGTCGCCGGGCACGCGCGCCGCGCGGCGGTGCTCCACGAGGCCCTGGGCCGCACGGGAGAGGCCGCCACCTTGTGGCTGCACGTGGGCCTGGTCGAGCGCACCGCGGGCCGCCTCGAGCTGGCCACGGCGGCCTTCGAGGCTGCGGTGCGCGATTGGCAGGCGCTCGGCGAGGCCGGCGCCGAAGGCGAGGCGCTCGAAGCCCAGGCGCAGACCTGCGTGCTGCGCGCGCGCTACGACGAGGCAGCGGGCCTTCTGACGCGCGCCCTGGCGTGCACCGAACGGGGCGGACGTCTCCAGCGGCGGGCCGGCGTCCACCTGGCCCTGACGCGCGCCCATCGCGGGCGCGGCGACCTGGCCCGCGAGCGCGAGCACGCGGCCCGGGCGATGGAACACGCCACGACCACCGGGGCCCGGCTCCTGGCGCGCGCGGCGCAGCTGCTGGGCGGCTTGCGCGCGGGAGAGCCGGGCGCGCTCGAGGCCCTGGACCCCGCCGTGCGGGATCTCGAGGCGGCCGGCCTGCGCGAAGAGGCCGCCGAGGTGCGCGCCGCCCTGGTGGACGCGCGGCTCGTCATCGGCGACGTGGCCGAAGCGGAGCGCCTGGTGGGCAGTTTGGAGGATCCTGCCGCCCTGCTCGCCAAGGCGCGCGTGGCGCGCCTCAAGGGCCAGCTGGGCGCCTGCACGAACATCCTGGAGACCGTGGGGCGCGACCCCGCGGTGCCCGCGGACCTGCGCGCCGAGGCCTTCGCGCGTCTGGCCGAGCTGCAGGTCGAGAGCCATGCCGGGCTCGAGGCCGTGCGCACCGCCCAGAGCGCCTCGGCCCTGCTCGAGCTACCCCATCGGAGCCGACGTCAGGACGCGCGCCTGCATCGGCTGCTGGCGCGCGTCTACCGTGGCGTGGGCGAGCCCGCGCGCTCGGCGGAGCATCGCGCCGCCTCGCGCCGAGCCTTGCAGCTGCCCGTGCCCGTGCGCGGGACCGCGAGCGAGCGCTTGCGCTGGATCCGCGCCCGCTGGAGCCGCGACCCCCGGCGTGCGCTGCCGCAGCGGGCCCAGGCCCGCTGACCGGGCTCTCCTCTGTCAGCCGCCCGCGGGCTCGCAGGCACGACGGACCACTCTCGGCGGTGGTCGAGCCGCAACCTGTTTGCTACCGTGGGCGACCTCGGGTGGCGCCCCCGCGCCCCCTGTGGAGGAGGTCGTCGTGCGCACGTGGGTCTGGACGTCGGTGCTGGGTCTCGTGGTCCTAAGCGCATCGGTCGCCTCGGCCGGCGTCGCGGCGCTCGGCTCGCTCCAGGACGCCCCGTCCCCCGCGCCGACCTCCGGCTGGCAGCCCCCGGCGGACCCCGCCAGCGCCGGGCTGCGGGTCGATCCTGCCCAGGCGGCCGGCCTCGCCGTCGCACCTCGCCGTGCCCCCCGCGTGCCCCTGGAGACGGCGCGCGCGCGCCGCGGTCCCGTGGAGCAGCGCGACGAGTGGCTGCTGGCGCAGCCGCGGCTCACCCTGCCGGCGCTTTCGCCAGACCCGGTCGGCTGCGGGCGCTGGCGCCTGCGCCTCTCGATGAACCTGGGCAACGACTTCGGCTGGAGGCAGACCTCCGAGGGCGAGCTGCCCGCCGGGGGCGACCGCCGCTTCATCGTGGACGGCGAGCACCTGACCGCCGAGGCGAGCGTGCGCTACGGCCTGAGCTCCACGTTCGATGTTGCGCTGCGCCTGCCCGTCCACTGGCGCGGGTCCGGGTTCATGGACGGGACCATCGACGTCTTCCACGAGGCCTTCGCCTGGGCCGGCTTCCTCGACAACAAGCGCCCCGCCTTCGACAACGACCTCTATCGCGTCGAGGGTCGCAGCGACGCCGGGGTGCCCTTCTCCTGGTCCGACGACGACGGCGCGGGCCTGGGAAACGTCGAGCTGGCGGGCCACTGGGCCTTCGCCGGCACCCAACCCTGCGCGCGCTGGACCTGGGCCGCCGTCGGTCGTCTGACGTTGCCGACGGGCACCGGCGTCTACGAGGTGGGTGGCGTGGACCTCGGTCTGCAGATCGTGACCGCCGCCCGCCTCGCTTCCGCCTGGGACCTCTACCTGGGCGTGGGCGCAACCTGGTTCAGCGAGCCGGAGATCGACGGCGTGCGCTACGAAGAGCTGCGCGGCAGCGGCTTCGCCGCGCTGGAGTGGCGCCCGGCCGCCACCTGGAGCCTGATCCTCACGCTCCACGCCTCGAGCAACCTCGTCACGAACGTCGCCCTCTACCCGGAGATCCAGTCCTACGTGGACCTCGCCGCCAAGATCGACCTCTCGCGCCGCTGGCAGCTCGAGCTCGGCTTCACCGAGAACCTCGCGGACCAGCAGTCCACCACCGACGTGGGGATCTACGTGGGGCTGGTCGGACGATTCTGAGCGACCGCCCTGGAAGCGTCTTCGCGGGCCAGCGAGTGCGCGCGCGCCGGGCTGGGGGCGCTCGGGCCTCGGCGCCACGCTCGCGTGGCGCCCAGCAAGCCGAATCGTCGGCAGGTAGGAAGACTACGAGGCGCTCCTCAGCCACGGAATCCGGGCGCGCGCGTGCCTTTCGCCGGTTCCCTTCCGTCTAGGAGGGTAGGCGCTGCGCTTCCGGAAGGGTTCCGGGGACGCGACACCCAAACCGAAAGGAAGGGAAGGAACATGACGAACCACGGAAACGGGTGCCGATCGAGATTCCTCTCGCGCTGGCTGGCGCTGGGGGCGTTGGCCGCCCTGGGCGCGACGGCGCTCTGGGCCGCGTCTGCACAGGCGGGGAAGCCGTCCGGGGGCGGCGGGACAGGCGGAGGGACGATCTACTTCGGCTACAACGGCGGAACTTGGACGATGAACTCCGACGGCAGCGGCAAGACGCTGCTGCCCGTGGGGGGGGTGCCGAGTCGGGCGCTCCACGGGGGCCAGCGCTGGTTCCTGAACATCCAGGGAATCCCCGGCGAGTTCTATCCGAATGGCCTGCAGAGGGGCGAGATCTTCGCGGTCCGCGGCGACGGCAACGCCGCCTTCACGCGGCAGCTGACCCTGCAGGCAGACCTGCAGCCCTTGGGCGATGGGCAGTGGATGCCAGGTGATGCCGGCATCTCCTGGATCGCACGGCGCTGGAACACGGGCAGCTCGACCGTGGTCGGGGGCGGTATCTACAGGGCCAGCATCGTGTTCGACTCGGATGGCAACGTGGTCGGGCTCCTGGATCAGCCTGTAGCGCCCACCGTGTCCGAGGCGCTAGTCCAGGGCGACTTCCAGAACGACGTTGTTCCCAACATCTCGAATCACTCCTGGGCTCCCGACGGTGTGCAGTGCCTGTACGGCGAACGCTCCACCACGGCGGGGCAGTGGGGATCCGTCTGGATCGCCGACCTTTTCGGCGGGAAGCGGTTCCTCGTCACAGCTGGGGGTGGTTGCTGGTCGCCCACCGGAGACAAGATTGCTTACACCGGCGGCGAAGGGATCTATACGATTTCTCCCGACGGCTCGGCCGCGAAATTGATCATCCGCAGTCCAGGGCAGGTAGGTGGGGCTGCTGCTGGGGCGGTCTGGTCGCCGACCGGAAGCCACTTGATCCACATCAAGCGCACCGGCTCCATTGCCGACTCGTCGGTCGTGCAGAACATCTACCGGACCACGGCAACCGGCACAGGCGGAACCGACCTCACGGGGGACATCGCCGGTCTTGCCGATACCTCGGCCTGGCGCTGATCCGGAAGGAAGACCTGGGACGCCGACAATGGACCCGGGGCGCTCAGCGCCCCGGGTCCGCCAGCAGACGCTTGGCGTTCCGGATAGAGTCCGAGGGGAGCGCCACGTGCAGCGTGATTCGGTGGACACCACCCGGGTCGGACACTGGATCGAGGAGGCGCGGGCCGGTGGGGCGGAGGCGCGCGAGCGACTCCTTGAGGGCTACCGCAACTATCTGCGGCTCATGGCGCGGGCGGTCCTCACGCGCAGGCTGCAGGGCAAGGTCGATGCCTCCGACGTCGTCCAGGAGACGTTGCTCAGGGCCCACGAGCGCTTCGGGCAGTTTCGGGGTGCGACGGAGGCCGAGGTCGTCGCCTGGCTCCGCCAGATCCTCGTCCGCAACGTTGCCGACCTCGTGCGCCGCTACGCCCGGGGAGGCGGAAGGGACATCGCGCGTGAGCGGCCGATCGAGGAAGAGCTGGAGCGCTCGTCGGGTGCGCTTGCCGGCCTG
>JANOFW010000036.1:0-11697 GCA_031413835.1 Planctomycetia bacterium | reverse complement strand
GCCGACAGTACGTTCTTGTGGGTCGGCCCCCGCCGCGAGCGACTTGAGGGTGCTGTCCTAGTTTGACGTCCCAGCGGGCGGTCGGAGCGCTGGCTGGGGGCGCTCGGGCCCCCGCGTCGTCCTCATGGAGGAAGACTCGTGTAGCCAGGCTGCATGTCGTCCTCCGCGGCGGCCCTCCACGGCGCCCCGCTTGCGGGGCGCCTGGCAACACGCCCAGCCAGCGCCCCGAAGTGCCCCAGCACGAGTTCCAGAACTCAAGTTGGGACACCACCTAGGCACGGGGTCGGGGCCTTGGGGCCCCGCCCCCCTGTAACCTCTCTCCATGGCGCGTGGACGACGGCGGGCGGGCATCCTCGTGGGAGCGGCCGTTGTGGCCGCGCTGCTCGTGCTCTGGCAGAGCGGCGCCGCCAGCGATGTGCTGGGCTGGCTCAGGGGCGAGGACGACGGCGTCCCGGCGGCGGACCTCGAGGCCTCGCGCGTGCATGACGTGAGCGTCGAGCTGGAACGCCGGCTCGTGCTCAACGGCCTGCCCGGCGTGCGTGACGCAGCGGCGAGCGGACGCGGCGTGGTCGTGGGCAGCGTCAAGCTCTTCGTGTCCGGCCAGCCGGCCAAGCCGCTGCCGGGCGTCGAGGTGCTGCTGCTCACCGCCCAGGCGCGGCGACCGGGCGGTCAGCCGCTGCGCGAGACCACCCTGTCCGACGGCAGCTTCGTCTTCGCCGCGGTGCCGGCCCCCGCCAGCTACGCCCTGGTGGTGCGACACGCGCCCTACCGCGACGTGGTGCGCATGGGGCAGGCCGTGGGCCAGGGCCGCACGCTGGACGTGGGCGAGATCCTGCTGGGCGCGCCGACGAGCCTCGCGGGCGAGGTCGTGGATTCCTCCGGCCGGCCGGTCGCGGGCGCGCGGGTCCAGGTCTTCGCCGACGCGAGCCGCCCGGACTCGATCGATCTGCTGCGCGCCCTGGCCGAGGTGCAGTCGGCGCTCGACTCGCTCAGCGAGGCCGCCTCCGAGAGCGACGGCAGCTTCGTGGTACGCGACCTCTCCCCCGGCCGCTACCTGCTGCGCGTCTCGGCGCCGGGCTACGCCTCGACCTTCCGCAGCGACGTGCGCGTCACGGTGGACGAGCGCAGCGGCGGCGTGCGCGTGGTGCTTGACCCCGGCGCGGGCTGGTACGGCAGCGTGGTGGACGCCGAAGGCCGACCGGTGGCCGGGGCGCGCCTCGTGGCCATCGCGATGCTGGGCGAGAACGCGCAGCGGCTCGACCGCGTCAACGCCGATACCGCGGCGGACGGCGGCTACCGGCTCGACACGCTCGTGGCCGGCGTGCGCTACTACGTCGAGGCCTGGGCCGAGGGTCACGGGCCCACCACGTTCATGGCCATCGCCGAGGGGCTGAGCCGCCGCGACGTGACCTTGGCGCGCTCGGGCAGGGTCGAGGGCCGCCTCGTGGACAAGGCTACGGGTCAGGGCGTCGCGGCGGCACTGGTGTCGCTGCTGGGAGCGTCCTTCACGCTGGTCGCGGCGCAGAGCGACGAGAGCGGCTTCTACGCGCTGCCCAACGTGGCCCCCGGCCCGATGCTCCTGCTCACCGCCAAGGCCCCCGGCTACGAGCCCTTCGGGATGGGCGGGGAGGCCTTCCAGGGCAAGGTCGTCGGCGCCGGTCAGACGACGGTGGTGGACATCACGCTCACGCGCGGCGGCACCTTCGGCGGCCGTCTGCTGGGGCCCGACGGTCGCGCCGTGGCGTACGCGACGGTGGCGCTCGCCATCCCGGGACGCCGCTTCGAGGGCGAGAGCGCGGCCACCACCGGCTCCGACGGGGCCTTCCTGGTCACGGGCCTGAAGAGCGGCGAGCACGAGATCCGCATCACGGCGCCGGGCTTCGCGCCGCTGGTGGCCGAGGCCGACAGCAAGGTGGTCATCCCCGGGGACTTCGCTCCCGTCACGCGCGACCTGCGGCTGCCCGGCGGCGCGGCCAACACCGGCCGCGTGTTGGCCCCCGACGGCACGCCCGTGGCCGGGGCGCTGGTCGAGGTCAAGGCCGTGGTCGCCGCGCTGCGCGGCCGCGTGCGCGACATCGTCGCCTTCAGCGACGGCGCAGGCGGCTACCGCCTCGTGGCCGTGCCCACCGGCGTCGAGCTGGCGCTCAGCGCGCGCCACGACGCCTGGGCGCGGGTCGAGCAGGGGCCGTTGCGTTTCTCCGAGGGCCAGCGCCAGATCCTCGACCTGAGCCTGCGCCCGGGGGCCGCGCTGCCGGGGCGCGTGGTGGACGAGCAGGGCCGCGCGGTGGCCGAGGCGCGCATCCGCTGGGGCCACGTGGGCCCGGAGAACGAGGAGCACCTGCAGCGGGGCGATTCCTACCGCGCCGACGGGGCCCTGGGCACGCGCGTGCTGCACAGCGACCGCGACGGGCGCTTCCGCCTCGAGCGGCTCGAGGCGGGGCGCCTGCTGCTGCGCGTCGAGCGCGAGGGCTTCGCCGACTGGTACCGGAGCGACTTGACGATCGGCACCGAGGGCGACGCGGCCGAGCTCACGGTCACCCTCCAGGGCGCGCTGCAGGTGCGCGGGCGCGTGACGGCGGCGGCGGGCGGAGCGCCGCTCGCGGGCGTGTGGGTCTACGCCGAGGAGAACAAGCCTGGCAACGACGAGCCCCAGGACCCCGGGCGCGTGCGCGCCCTCGTGGCCGTGCAGACGGGCCCTGACGGGACCTACGTCCTCGAGCGTCTTCCGCCCGTCAAGTGCAAGATCGCCGTGTGGCTGGCCTTGGGCTACGAGGGCCAGACCCGGCGCGACGTGCTGCCGGGCTCTGGCTCCCAGGACTTCGCGCTCGAGGCGCAGCCGCCGCCCGGCGGCGCGCGGTAGAGACGAGCGCGCCGCCGAGCGCGGCTTGGAAGCTGGCGCGCCCCTGGTGTCCTGCGCCTGCAGCGCGGCACTCGCCGCTCGATCCAGCTGCCGGGGAGACCTGTCGTCACGCACCGCCGCGCTGGATGCGGTGCGGAGGGCCGCCGCGGAGGACGCCGTGTCGTCTTTCTACATCAGGACGACGCGGTGGCCCGAGCGCCCGCAGCCCAGCGCGGCGTGCGGCAGCACAAGGGAGTGTCTGGCCCACGCCATCAGCGCGGCAGGAGCGAGTAGACGAGGACCAGACGCCGGTCGGCGGCGGGCAGCAGGCCCGGCAGCACCAGGAGACCCGCCTCCCCCTGGGCGCGGAACGAGACACGCGAGGCGCGCCGCGCGGCATTCCACTCGGGGCGATCGAGCTCGATGGGCCCCACGCTGGGGGCGGGGCGCGCGCTCTCCGTGGCCATCGGCTGGGCGACCTGCACCCAGGTCGCCTCGAGTTCGAGCGTGTCGGCCTCGAGGCGTACCGCCAGCGTCAGGCCGGCCCGCACGACGTCGGTCTCCACGGCCCAGCCACCGCCCTTGGAGGGCACCGCGGCACGGCGGTAGCGCACCTCGCTGCCCAGGTGCCGTACGAGAGGCTCCTGCGGCCAGAGCTCGAGCGAGGCTTCGCCGAGCGGCACGGCGTCGGCGCTGCGCAGCGCGCCCTGCGCCCAGGCAGGCGCCCACTCGGCAGGGCCGTGCGCGCTCCGCGCGCCGTCGTGGCTCTTCGAGCCCACGATCGGCGTGTTGACCCCCGCCTTGGGCAGCAGGCCCTCGATCTCGCGCTCGAGCACGCTCACGGTCCAGAAGCGCAGCGCCCAAGGCGCGGACGTCGTGCGCGCCGGGGCGTCCAGGGCAGGCGTCGGGCTCGGTGGAGGGGGCGGCGGGGGCGGGGCTCCCTGAGGGCCCTCCGCGAGGGGATCGGACATCGGCGCCGCCGCGGGCGCAGGCGTTCCCACCTTGGCACCGGGCTCCTGGGCCTCCTCGGGCGCCTCCGCGGGCGCCGGTCCCTGGGGCAGCGTCGCGGGCTGCTGGCCCTCCTCGGGGAGGCGTTCGTCGCGCGTCGTCCGCGTGCGCAGCGCCGCGGCCAGGCGCCGGACGAAGCCGGCCAGGTCGGCGTCGCGCCGGACGGCCTCGATCAGCGCGGTTTCGCCGCGAGCGCGCTCGGCCGGATCGTCGGCCAGCAGCAGGCGGCCGACCTCCTCCGGGCTGGGGGGCGCGGGGGGCTCCTCGGCGCGTACGGTGCGCGCGAAGAGCAGCAGGGCGAGGCACAGGGCGGTGCGCATGGCTCTGCCGGATCCTACGGCGCGCAAGCCCGCGGAGAGGCAAAAGGCGTGCAAACCTGTGCGCTGCGGCCCTGGGCGCTCAGGCGCCGCGGCCGGCGCGGCGCATGAACTCGGCCTCGTCGATGACCTCGAGACCCAGCTCCTTGGCCGCCTTGAGCTTGCTGCCGGCGCCGGGGCCGGCCACCACCAGGTGGGTCTTCGCCGAGATCGAGGAGCCCGCGCGCCCGCCTTGCGCCTCGATCAGGGCCTTGGCCTCGTCGCGCGAGAGGGCCTCGAGCGTGCCGGTGAGCACCACGGTCAGGCCGGCGAAGGCCCCGCCCTGGGGGGCGTTGACCGGCGTGGAGCTGACGCCGGCCTGCTTGAGCTTCGTCAGCAGGCGCTTGGTGGCGTCCCGGGAGAACCACTCCGTGAGGGTGTCGGCCAGCACCGCGCCCACCTCGTCCACCTCGAGCAGCTCCTCGCGCGTGGCGCCCGCGAGCCGCTCGAGGTGGCCAAAGGCGCGCGCCAGCACCCGTGCGGCGCGCTCGCCCACCTCGGGGATGCCGAAGGCGAAGAGCAGACGATCGAGCGGCAGCTGGCGCGCCGCGTCGATCTGGGCCAGCAGGTTGGCCGCGCTCTTCTCGCCCAGACGCTCGAGCTCGACGAGCTGGCCGGCCTCCAGGGTGAAGAGGTCGGCAGGGTCCTTGGCGAGGCCCAGCCGCCAGAGCTGCTCGGCCTGCTTCTCGCCCAGCCCGCGGATGTCGGCGCCCAGGCGGCTGGCGAAGTGGATCAGCGCGCGCACGGCCTGCGCGGGGCAGGCCAGGTTGGGGCAGCGCAGCGCCACCTTGCCCTCGGCCTTGACGAGCCCGGCCTTGCACTCGGGGCAGGCGTCGGGCACGCGCACCGCGCGCTCGCGTCCGGTGCGCTTCTCGGTCAGCACGCGCAGCACCTTGGGGATCACGTCGCCCGCGCGCTCGATGAGCACGGGATCGCCCTCCTTGAGGCCCAGACGCACGATCTCGTCGGCGTTGTGCAGCGTGGCGCGCGAGACGGTCACGCCGGCCAGCGCCGTGGGCGTGAGATCGGCGCTGGGCGTGACCACGCCCGTGCGGCCCACCGTCCAGACCACGCGTTCGACGAGGCTCGTCGCCTGCCGCGGCGGGAACTTCCAGGCCACGGCCCAGCGCGGGCTGCGGTTGCGCAGGCCCAGGCGCTCCTGCAGCGCGAGGTCGTTCTCCTTGACCACCACGCCGTCGATCTCGTAGGCCAGCCTGTCGCGGCGCCCGGCCAGCACGCCCCAGCACGCGACCACCTCGTCGGCGCCCGTGGCGCAGGACGTCTCCTCGTTCGTGGGCAGGCCCAGCGCGGCAAGCCCTGCCAGGATCTCCTCCTGCGATCTCCAGGGCGTGCCTTCCATCTCGGCCACGGCGTAGGCCACGTAGCGGATGGGCCGCGAGGCGGGGATGGAGGCGTCGAGCTGGCGCAGCGAGCCGGCGCAGCAGTTGCGCGGGTTGGCGAAGGGCTCCTCGCCGGCTTCCTCCAGGCCGCGGTTGAGCGCCTCGAAGTCGGCCTTGCGGATGTAGGCCTCGCCGCGCACCACCAGCCGCGCGGGCGCGCGCGGGCCCACGAGCCTCAACGGGATCGAGCGCACCGTGCGCGCGTTGGCCGTCACGTCCTCGCCTACCGTGCCGTCGCCGCGCGTGGCCGCCGTGACCAGCACCCCGTCCCGGTAGACGAGCTCGAGGCTCACGCCGTCGATCTTCGGCTCCACGCTGTAGCGCCGCGGACCCGTGCTCTTCAAGAACCGATCCGTGGATGCCACCCACTCGCGCAGCTCCTCCTCCGACATCACGTTCTCGATGCTCACCATCGGGATCGGGTGCGTGAACGACGCGAAGCCCTCCGCCACCGTCCCCGGCACGCGCTGCGTGGGGCTGGCCGGGTCGGCCAGCCCCGGGTGCGCCGCCTCGAGCGTCTGGAGCTCGCGGTAGAGCGCGTCGTACTCGCTGTCGGAGAGGCGCGGCTTGTCGAGCACGTAGTAGGCGTGGTCCGCCTCGCGGATCTGCTCGCGCAGCCGCTGTGCCTTCCGGCGGACGTCGTCGGGAACTCGGGCGGGGGCCATCCGCCCGACGATACCGAACCCCTCGGACCCCACCCCGAAGGCTGGCGGCGCGGCCGGCGTAGCCCGTTGTAGGCCGTCACGGGGCGCCCGCGCTGGCAGGCGGGGGCGGCCGACCGTACCCTGGGGCGTTCCCCCGCGTTCCAGGATCCCGCCCCCACCGTGCCTCTCGCGCAGCACCTCCTCCTGGCGATCTACTACCTGCTGCTGGCGGTGGTGCTCGCGGTCATGCTCTACCGCGGCTTCCTGATCGTGCGCTACTACCGGCGGCCGCGCACGGACCCGGAGCCCATGGCGCGCTTCGGGAGCGAGCCGTTCGTGACCGTGCAGCTGCCGATCTACAACGAGCAGTTCGTGGTGGAGCGGCTGCTCGAAGGCGTCTGCGCGCTCGAGTGGCCCAAGGGGCGCTTCGAGGTGCTGCTGCTCGACGACAGCACCGACGCCACGGTGGAGATCGCGGCCAAGAAGGTGGCCGAGCTGCGTGCGCGCGGCTTCGACGTCAAGCATCTGCACCGCACCGATCGCAGCGGCTACAAGGCCGGCGCGCTGCGGGCCGCCATGCCGCAGGCGCGGGGCGACCTGCTGGCGGTCTTCGACGCGGACTTCGTGCCCTCCCCAGACTTCCTGCGCCGCATGGTGGACCACTTCACCGATCCCCAGGTGGGCTTCGTGCAGTCGCGCTGGGACTACTTCAACCGCGAGCACAACATGCTCACGCGCGGCATGGCCCTGCTCATGGACGGGCACTTCGTGCTCGAGCAGGTCACGCGCTCGCGGGGCGGCTACGCCTTCAACTTCAACGGCACGGGCGGCATCTGGCGCCGGCAGGCCATCGAGGCCGCCGGGGGCTGGGAGGACGACACGATCTGCGAGGACACCGACCTCTCCTACCGGGCCTTCCTGGCCGGCTACCGGGGCGTGTACCTGAAGGACGTCGCCTGCCCGAGCGAGCTGCCGGTGCACGTGCTCGACCTGAAGAGCCAGCAGCATCGCTGGGCCAAGGGCCTGACCGAGTGCCTCTTGAAGCTCATGCCGCGCATCTGGGCCGCGCCGCTCTCGCTCAAGCAGAAGCTCGAGGCCACCTTCCACCTCGGCGCCAACCTGGCCTTCCCCGCCAGCCTCTTCCTGACCGTGCTGGCCTTTCCCGTCCTGCTGCTGCGCATGGGCGGGATGAAGGCGGGCCCGTTGGCCCAGACCGTGGACCTGGTCGCCTTCTCGCTGGTGATCGTCACCCAGGTGCTGTTCTACGTCGTCTCGACGCGCGAGGCGCACCCTGACTGGCGCCACCGGCTCCGGTCGCTGCCCTTCCCCATGCTGGTGGGCGTGGGCCTCGCGGTGAACAACGCGCGCGGCGTCATGGAGGCGCTCACCGGCCTGAAGACCGAGTTCGTGCGCACGCCCAAGCTGGGCGTGGCCACGGGCGACGTCACGACCGAGCGCCAGCGCGCGCGCACCTACGCCAGCCGCAGCGTGCTGGCGCAGGGCCTGATCGAGGTCGGCCTGGGCGTGATGTACGTGGGCATGGCGCTCGTGCAGCTGCGCACGATGCCCGTGGGCTCGCTGGTGACCGGCTTCTTCTCCCTGGGCCTGTTCCTGATGGGCGTCTCGACCCTCAAGCGCCTGTGGCTGCAGCGCGCGCCGGCCGCGGGCGCCCCCGCCCCCGCCGCCCCCGTCCCCAGCGCCCCCGTCGCCGCCTGATCCGTCCCCGCGAGCCGAGAATCGTCCCCGCGCATGGCGCGACCGGCCCTCCTGGGGCAGAATCCAGCGTCTCGCCTACGTCGGACCTACAGGGCACGGGCGCGCCCGTCCGACAAAGAAGGTTGTCGCGCGCCTCGGCGATCCGCACAAGAGGCTAACGGGGGCCCATGGGCCACATCCTGATCGTCGAAGACGAGGAGTCGCTGCGCGACGTCCTCAGCCAGCACCTGGCCATGGCGGGCCACTCCTGCGATGGCGCCGAGAACGGCGAGGTGGGCTTGAAGCGCGTCCAGGCGCGCGAGTACGACGTCGTGCTCAGCGACATCACGATGCCGCGCATGAACGGCCTGCAGTTCCTGCGCGAGGCGCGCACCTACCTCGAGTTCCGCACGCCCTGCATCATCCTGACCGCCTACGACGAGTGGCAGTACGCGATGGAGGCCATCCGCGTCGGCGCGTCGAACTTCCTGCTGAAGAACCCCTTCGACGCCAACGAGGTGGTCGCGGCCGTGGCCCGCGCGATGGACCTGCGCAAGGTCTACCAGTTCCGTCAGAACTACGAGCGCGAGCTGCAGCGCAAGCTCCAGGAGCAGGAGCTCGAGCTCAAGCGCACCTACGACGGCACGGTGATCGGCTTCGCCGCGATGATGGAGGGCAAGGACACCTCCACCATGGGGCACCTCTTCCGCGTGCGTGACTACTGCACGATCCTGGCCGCGGAGGCGGGCGTCCCCCCCGAGGGCATGCGCGACGTGCAGCTCGGTGCCATGCTGCACGACGTGGGCAAGTACCGCGTGCCCGACGCCATCCTCACCAAGCCCGGCCCGCTCACCGAAGAGGAGTGGAAGGTGATGCGCCGCCATCCGGAGTTCGGGGCCGACTTCGTGCGCCGCATCCCGTTCCTCTCCGGCGCGGCCGAGATCATCCAGAACCACCACGAGAAGTACGACGGCACGGGCTATCCGCGAGGGCTCAAGGGCGAGGAGATTCCCCTGGCCGCGCGCATCTTCTCGGTCGTGGACGCCTACGACGCCATCGTCTCCGAGCGCTGCTACAAGCCCAAGCAGTCCTCCGCGACGGCGCTGGCCGAGATCCGCCGCTGCGCGGGGCGCCAGTTCGATCCGCGCGTCGCCGAGGCCTTCGAGCGCGTCCTGCCGCGCATCGAGGCCTCCGCCGAGACTCTCGAGCAGAACCACCGCCGCGAGGTCGAGGCAGCGGGGCTTGGCCATCTCCCCGACCGCGGAACACTGCGCAAGCAGAGCGTCGTCGCGTGACGGAGTGCGGCGCGCTGGGCTGGGGGCGCCTCCGTCGGACGTTCCTTGGCGGGGCGCAGCACGTTTCCGGCCGAAGCTCCCCCCGTAGGCCGGGCTGCTACGCGTCGGCGCGCTGGATGGGGAGCGGAGGGCCGCCGCGGAGGACGCCGTGTAGTCTTCCTACATCAGGACGACGCGGTGGCCCGAGCGCCCCCAGCCCAGCGCGCCGCACGACGGCACAAGCGCCTGACATACGCCACTAGAGGCGGCGGAGGCGCTTCGACAGGGCTTTGGGGAAGGGGGCGCGGGGGACGAGGGTGAGATCGAAGCCGCCGTCGGCGGCGGGCGCGAGGTGCGTGTAGCGCGCCGTGCTCTCGTAGAGCGTGTGCGGCAGCTCGAGGACGCTCACGAAGAGGGCGCCCGAGGCCAGGAGCGTGTAGAGGTCCGGCTGCGCCCGCCCAGGCGGGACGCGCAGCACCAGCTGCTCCGGACCGAACCCGGTGGCGAGGCCGCCGAGCAGGGGGCCGACCTCGGGCCGCAGCGCGAGGAACACGAGCGCCTGGAGACGGGCGTCGGGCTTGGGCGCGTGGGTGGGGCGCGGGGGCGCGGCCGACGGCACGCGGCACGGGACGGGCGTGCCGCGGCGCAGGGCCTGGAGCTCCTCGGCCGCGAGCGCACGGGTGAAGCTCAGTCCCACGCGCGAAGGCTCGGCGCCCGCGCTGCCGACGGTCCAGCGCACGACCTTGGCCTCGAGGTGCAGATCCTGCTGCGGGAAGGTGAGCATCAGGCCCGGTTGGGCGTGCACCTCCAGGAGCTCGAGGTAGGCCTGGAAGCCGCCGTGCTGATCGGCCTGGACGAAGGCCGGATCGTCGATCTGGAGCAGGGCGCCCCGCTCCGCGAGATCGAGCACCGTGGCGGCGGCCGCGCCGTGCGCGCCGTCGAGCGTGGCCGCGACATGACAGGGGTGACGCTCGCCTTGGCGCTTGCCGGCGAACAGGGAGCGCAGCTGCTCGTCGCTCTCTGCGACCGCGGCGTCGAGGGCAGGATCGCGCTGCGAGGGGCTAGAGGAGGGCGACACGTGGAGCTTCGGTGGGGACCTGGGGCCGGGCCGTCGCGCGCTAGCGACCGCTGCTGCGTCGATCCGGCTCGAGCCGTACGACGGAGCAGCCGCACAGAGCATCGAGCTCGGCACGCTGCAGCACCGGCTCGAAGCCCAGGCCGACCTGCACCGGATCGCCGCCGGTGCTTCCGACGGTCAGGCGCACCACCTGCACGCTGCGGCGCAGGCACGCCTCGGCGCACAGCAGCACGAGCCCGCCGGTCGCGTGCTCCTCGAGCAGCGCTCCGTACCCCAGCAGGCCGCCCGTGTCGCTGGCGTCGGCGAAGGCCGGCTCCTCCAGCTCGATCAGGGCGCCGTGGAGCGAGATGCTCAGGATCGTGGCCGGGAGGGGGCCGCGCACGCCTTCGAGCCGCGCCGCGATGCGACAGTGGCTGCGCTTGCTGCGGCGACGCCCCATGAACAGCTGGCGCAGGGGGTCGGCGACGGGAGCTGTGGGTGCCGACGAGGCTCCGCGCTGCGCGGCAGCGGGAGGGGTGGAGGCAGGCTGGGGGCGGCGGTTGGCCATGGGGGGGTGGGGCCACGCGTGGTAGGGGGCCAGGTCCCCTATCGGCCCCCCTGGCCCACGAACTCAATCCGCCGTCCGTCGCCCCAGGCACGGGCCCTCCGGGGCGGGTGCGGGGGGGGGGGCTACGAACAGCCTATTTCGGGCCGTCCTTCTTCGCGCCCGGGCCGTCTCCCTTGGGCTTGTCGGGCGCCACGTCCATCACCGGAGGGGTGTCCTCCCCGAGCAGCGGCGAGAAGCGGTAGTAGGTCTCGAGGGTCATGACCGACATCGCCGTGGAGAACAGGCGTCCGCCGTTGAGCACGGCCGAGTCGGGGTCCCAGGAGCCGACCAGCTCGGCGGGCGACGTACGCTGGTTCTCGGGGTACATGCGGCGCACGCGCTCGTTCCACGCGCGCCAGTAGCGCCCGCCCATCTGGTACATGCCGAGCGTGCCGTAGTACCAGAAGTAGTGGTACCAGGCGACGGCCATGCCCTTCTCGAGACCTACTACCGCTTCTCGCCGCTGCTCGGGGAGGACACCCCTCCGGTGATGGACGTGGCGCCCGACAAGCCCAAGGGAGACGGCCCGGGCGCGCCCGCCCGCAGCGCCCCCACCGGGCTTGTGTTGAAACAACACAAGCTCCTCGAGCGCGGCGAAGCGGAGCTCGAGCTCCGCGACTTCGGCCGGACCGGCGCCCTTCTGCGGGCCGAAGAGCCTCGGCGCCTCCGCGAGCGTCGCGGTCACGTCGCAGGCGACGCGCGCCGCCACCGGTAGCTCGCCCACGACCTCGAGCAGGCCGGCGCCTGCGTCCATCGTCGCCGTGCCGCCCAAGCAGAGCAGGAGTGCCGCCGGCCCGTCGGCGAGCGCGGCCATGAC
>JANOFW010000035.1:0-4210 GCA_031413835.1 Planctomycetia bacterium | reverse complement strand
GGCGTTGCGCGCCGTGAAGGCGAAGAGCCGCTTGCGCCACGACGCCAGGGGCGCGGGGCCGGAGGTGACGAGGGTCTCGCGCGAGAGATAGAACGTGCTCGCCTGGGCCGGGAAGTTGAGCCCCCGCTCGGCCAGGATGCTCAGGACCTTCACCACGTCCGGGCTCTCCATGAATCCCAGGCGGGCGGCCGCGCGCCAGAGGCCGTTACCGAGATCGGCGCTGTCCACGCGCTCCTCCGGCGGCACGCTGGGCATGTCCAGCGTGACGAAGGAGAGCAGCAGCACGCGCTCGTGCAGCACCCGGCTGTGACGCACATGGTGCAGCAGGGCGACGGGCGCCATCTTGGGCGAGGAGGACAGGAACACCGCCGTGCCCGGCACGCGCGTCAACGGGCGCTTGCGCACGTCAACCACGAACTCCTCGAGGGTCAGGGTGCGCTCGGCAAAGCGCTTCATGAGGTGCTGGCGGCCGACCTTCCAGGTGTCCATCACCACGAAGGCGCCAGTGGCGATCAGGAGCGGGATCCAGCCCCCCTCGACGAACTTGAGCAGGCAGGAGGCGAAGAACGCACCGCTGAAGATCAGGAAGGCCGCCACGAGAGCGACCGCACCCCGGCGGCTCCAGCCCAGCCGCCGGCGCAGCACGACCCCGTAGACCAGCGCGGTGGTGATCATCGCCCCCGTGACCGCGATGCCGTAGGCCGAGGCCAGGCGCTCAGACTCGCGGAACTCGAACACCAGCAGCAAGCAGGTGACCATCAGCAGGCTGTTCACCATGGGCAGGTAGATCTGCCCTTCGACCTGCGACGAGGTATGCACCACCCGCAGGCGCGGCAGGAAGCCGAGCTGCATAGCCTGGCGCGTGAGCGAGAAGACCCCCGAGATCAGGGCCTGCGAGGCGATCACGGTGGCGATCGTGGCCAGCCCCACCATCGGATAGAGCAGGTCGGGGGGCACGAGCGCGAAGAAGGGGTTCTCCACGCCGGCGGGCGAGCGCAGCAGCAGCGCGCCTTGACCGAAGTAGGAGAGCAACAAGGCAGGCAGGGCGGCGATGTACCAGGCGCGGCGGATGGCCGTGCGCCCGAAGTGGCCCATGTCGGCGTAGAGCGCTTCGGCGCCGGTGATGCACAGGACCACGGCGCCCAGCACGACGAAGGCCGGCCCCGGCGAGGCCCGAAAGAGGCTCACGGCATGCAGCGGGTTGAGTGCCCGGAGGATCCCGGGACCGCGCAAGATCTCCACCAGCCCGAGGGCGGCGATGGTCCCGAACCACAGGAGCATCAGCGGCCCGAAGACGCGGCCGATGCGGCCGGTGCCGCGCGCCTGCACCAGGAACAGGGCGAGCAGGATGGCCACCGAGAGGGGTACGACGAAGGGCGCCGCCGCAGGCGTGGCCACCTGCAGGCCCTCGACGGCGGACAGCACCGAGATGGCCGGGGTGATTGCGCCATCGCCGTAGAGCAGCGCCGCGCCGGCCAGGGCCAGCAGCACGACCACCCGCGGCCGCACCCCCGGGGCCCCCGCCTTCTCGGGCACCAGGGCCAGCAGCGAGAAGATGCCGCCCTCTCCGCGGTTGTCGGCCCGCAGCAGGAAGGCCAGGTACTGGACGCTCACCACGCAGATGAGCGACCAGAAGAAGAGCGAGAGCACGCCCAGGACCTGCAGCTCGCCCAGGGGCAGCGCGAAGTGCCCGTTGAAGCACAGCTTGAGGGCGTAGAGCGGGCTCGTGCCGATGTCGCCGTAGACCACGCCCAGGGCGCCGAGGGTGAGGCCCCAGGTGGCGGACGGAGACGGCCCGTGACCGGCCGAAGGGGGGGGAACGGCGCTCACGGGAGGACCATCATCCCTTCGGGGGGGCACGACCCCAGGTTCGGCAGGCCGGGGAGCGCGGCCCCACCCTTACGGAGGGGCAACACCCACCCGGGCGGTGCCTCTCAGGCGCGCTTCTGCCCCACGTGCCAGGTGCCTTGCGCACGCGCGAGCAGGTCGCCCTGGGCGTTGCGCAGCTCGCCCTCCAGGAAGGCCACGCTCCGCCCCCGGTGGGTCACGCTCCCTACTGCCTCCAGCGTCTCACCCGGCCGCGCTGCACGCAGGTACTGGAGCGAGATCTGGGTGGTGCTGCAGAACTGCCCGGGCTCGAGCAGGCTGTCGAGGGCGTGCCCCATGGCGGTGTCGAGCACGGCCATGGAGACCGAGCCGTGGATCACCCCCTGGATGTTCTGGTGGCGGGCCGCCGTCACGAGGCGGCAGGCCACCCGGCCAGGGGCCAGCAGGCGCTCCTCGATGCCGACATGCTCGAGCCAGCCGACCTGTCGCTCTTGGGCCATGGGGGACCTCGCGCCGGGGGGGATGTGCGGGGGGCCGGGGGGGCAGGAGGGGAACGAAGGTCCCGACCGCCTCCCCCCCAGGACCCGGGGTGCTTATGATTGAAGCCTATGCGCTCCACCCTCGCCCCCCGCCTGCTGGCCGTACTCCTCCTCCTCGTGGGCCTCGCGCTCCTGGGCGGCCGCCCTGCGGCGCTCACCGCCGAGGAGCCGCCGAAGAAGCCCGCCGATCCGGCCAAGCCCGAGAAGCCCGGCGAGGAGGGCGAGGAGGAGGAGCCCGACGACTTCTTCGAGGGCGAGACGACCTTCACGCCCAAGCAGGTCACGGCCGCCATCGACAAGGGCGCGGCCTGGCTGCGCAAGAAGCAGAACACCAACGGCTCCTGGGGCGAGCTGTCCGGCGGCCAGGCCTACGGCGGCGGCGGCGGCGGAAACATCTACCCGCACCCCGCGGGCCCGACGGCGCTGGCGCTCTACACGCTGCTCAAGTGCAAGGTGCCGGCCAAGGACGGCTGCATCCAGCGCGGCTTCAAGTGGCTCGAGGAGAGCGGCAACGACAAGCCCGGCTCCTCCTACGAGTGCAGCATGCTGCTGCTGGCCGTGACCGCCACCGCCGACCAGTCCAAGACCCTCAAGGCCAGCGAGAAGGTGAACGCCAAGGACAGGCTCACCGGCAAGATGCGCGGCTGGGCGCAGACACTGGTGAACGAGCTGCTCGATCGTCGCCAGTCGCACGGCGCGTGGCGCTACAACTTGAAGCTCAAGAGCGGCACCGCCGGGGCGACTCCGGGCGGCGACGAAGACCTCTCGAGCACGCAGCTGGCCTCGCTGGCGCTCTTCGCCGCGCACCGCGCCAACATCAAGGTGAAGGACGCCATCTGGGAGGACATCCTCACCTTCTCGCTCGCGCAGCAGGACGACACCGGGCCCGACGTCATCCAGGTGGATCCGGCGACGAAGAAGCAGGAGACCTGGAAGGCCCGCGGCTTCGCCTACATCAAGGGCGAGGCGAATCCGGAGGAGGGCCAGGCCGTGGGCAGCATGACCGCCTGCGGCGTGGGCAACGTGATGATGGCCCGCTACATCCTCTCGGACGCGGGACGCAAGCGGGCCCAGTGGGACGCGCGCCCCGACGCGGCCAAAGTGCAGAACTCCGTGCAGGACGGGCTGGCGTGGCTGGAGCTCAACTGGAGCCCCTTCGACAACCCCAAGAAGTCGCAGTCGAACATCTACACCGTCTACTGGCTGTACTCGTTCGAGCGCATGATGGACCTGATCGGCAAGCAGCTCATCGGCAAGCACCTCTGGTACAGCGAGATGGGCCAGCAGCTCTTGAACCGGCAGGCCGAGGACGGCCACTGGAAGACCGGCACCACGCTCGAGCCCCAGGACACGCTCGACACCTGCTTCGCGCTGCTCTTTTTGAAGCGCGCCACGAAGGGCTCGATCCCCAACCCGTCGATCACGGGTGGCACGGATGATGCGCCTGCGGACAACCGCTGACTTCGTAACGGGCTTTCGTCCCCACGCACCACCCCTGGGAGCGCCAGGCTCCAGCCTGGCACGTTGGGGATGGGGCCTGCGGGTCGTTGAACGTGACTGGAGCGGGGCGTGCGATGCCTGGGATTCGCAGGCCTCCCTCGCGACCCGGAGCCAGGCTGGAGCCTGGCGTTCCCAGGGGTCCCGTCCCGCATCTCGCCTGGTACGAGCGCGCCGGAGGCGTGCCCTGCGAGGGAACACACGTAGGACCCCCGTCCCGCATCGCGCCTCGCGCGCGCTCGTCGAAGCCGCGCCATGCGCCCCGACGCCCCTGGGAGCGCCAGGCTCCAGCCTGGCACGTTGGGGATGGGGCCTGCGGGTCGTTGAACGTGACTGGAGCGGGGCGT
>JANOFW010000034.1:0-2585 GCA_031413835.1 Planctomycetia bacterium | reverse complement strand
CGTGGCCTCGATCCAGACCTTCGGGTCCTTCGCGAACTTCCATCCCCACATCCACGCGCTGGTCACGGAGGGCGTGTTCGCGCCCGACGGGACGTTCCAGCCCATCGCCTGGCCGCCGTCAAGCGTGCTCGAGCAGGCCTTCCGCGGGCTGCTGCTCGCGGCGCTCCTGCGGGCCGAGCGGCTCTCGCAGGAGTTCTTCGAGAGCCTGCTCGCCTGGCGTCATTCGGGCTTCTCGGTCCACGGCGAGCAGCGGCTTGAGGCGAGCGAGGGCCTTGGGCTCGAGCGCCTGGCGCGCTACGTCACGCGGCCGGCGCTGGCGGTGGGGGCGGTCCGGCTGCGCGCGGACGGGCGTGTGGAGGTGGCCACGCCCCCCGACCCGCGCACGGGCGCGAGCGCGCTGGTGCTCGACCCGCTCGACTTCGTGCACGCGGTGGTGACGCAGATCCCCGACGCCAGGAAGCACCTGGTGCGCTACTACGGCGCCTACAGCCATCGATTCCGAGGCCGGGTGCGCGCCGCGCGTCCGCCGGGGACCCTGCCGCCGGGAGCCGCGACTTCTGCGTCGGAGCTCCTGCCGGCCGCGCCGCTGCCGGGCGCGGTCCCGCCCGTGGTGCGCGCGCCCACGGTGGCCGCCGAGCCCGGCTCCCCCGAGGCTCGTCGGCGTGCGGCCTGGGCGCGGCTGCTGGCGAAGGTCTTCGAGGTGGACCCGCTGCTGTGCCCGCGCTGCCAGACGGAGATGAAGGTGCTGGCGCTGATCACGGAGCCGGCGCTGATCGACCGCCGTCTGGCCCATCGCCGGCAGGCCGGTCTCGAGTCGCCCTTCGACGCGCGCGGGCCGCCAGCGCCCGCCTGAGCTCGCCCAGCGGGGGTTGGGCCTCGCGCCGCGCCAAGCGCAGCCGCACACGGGACGGCGGTGGGGGAGGCGGGCTGGGCGTGGGCCGCCCACAAGGCGCCTCGGGGGGCGCGGGGGGCGCCGCCGGGGCGCGGGAAGCACGCCGTGCGTCGTTGCGCGTGGTCTCACGCCTGCGGCAACCCCCAGGACCGCCCCTCGGGGGGCGGTCCGCGCCAGCGATAGGGTCAGCGGAGGGCCCCAGGCGGTGGATACGCACGGCAGGGGCCGATACAAATCCCTATGCATGCGGCGATCCTCCACTACGTGCACGGCCAGGCCCTAGCCGAGGTGGCGCAACTCCTCGGCTTGAGCCGGGCGGCGATCAAGATGCGTCTCCATCGAGCCCGTCAGTGGCTCAGACGGACGGCGCACGAGTGCGCTCGTCACTGAGCGCCGCAACAGCCCGCCGACCAGTTCGGCGGGCTGTCTTCATGCCAGGCGCACTTGCCGCCGGCGGCACGATCCCCCGTCTACTCCGCTCCTCCCCGATGACTCAAGCTAAGGCCAGCCCTTTCCGGTGGCGGGCACACAACCGGTCCCTTCCAAACCAACGTGTCCTGTCACCATCCCCGGAGACCCCTCCCCTGGAGGTGGTCTCCGGGGCCTTGAGGAGTCTCCATCTTCAACGGAGATTCGATCATGCAAGACAGCACTCCCCACAGCCGTCCCGGCCGCGATCTGTACGCAGAGGTCACCAACCGCATCATCGAAGTGCTTGAACGAGGTGCGGCCCCCTGGGTCCGTCCTTGGCGAGTGCTGGGAGCGCGCGGCGGGCTGCGCAACGCGGTCAGTGGCCATGAGTACTCAGGCATCAACGTCATGCTGCTGGGCATGACTCTCGACGCCCGAGGATTTGAAAATCCACGCTGGGTGACGTACCAGCAGGCGCAAGCCCTCGGTGGCCAAGTGCGCCGAGGCGAACACGGAACGCTCGTGGTCTTCTGGAAGCCGCTCAAGGTACGAGACCGAGAGGCCAGTGCAGACGCCCAAGAGCGAACGATTCCCCTCCTACGGCACTACACGGTATTCAACGTCGGCCAGTGCGAGGGCCTTGGGATAGACCCGATCGTCGAGACGGTGATTTCGGAGGGCGCTCGTAACCTGGGCTGTGACGATTTCGTGGCCGGAACGGGAGCGGTCATTCGCCACGGAGGGTCTCGCGCCTGCTACCGCCTCCGTCCCCACGACGACATCGAGATGCCGGTTCGCAGCGCGTTCATCGATGCCGGCGCGTACTACCCCACGCTGCTCCACGAGCTCATCCATTGGACGGGAGACGAGAGCCGAAGCCCGCGGCCGTTCGGTCGGCGGTTCGGTGACCCGGACTACGCCCGCGAAGAATCGTGGCGGAGATGGGCTCGGCCTTCCTCTGCCAGCAGTTGCAAGTGGACGGAACGCTGCAGCACCCGGAGTACTTGCGGTCCTGGCTCGACGTGCTCAAGGAGGACAAGCGCGCCGTGTTCCAGGCTTCGAGCAAGGCGCGACAGGCGTGCGCCTTCCTCCCTCCTGCGGGAGCCAGAGACAGCGCCGTTCTGACCTCCTGCACTTCCCGCCCCGGCCGCGTTTAGACGCGGCCGGGGCTCTTCATTCCCGTTACGGGTTACGCTCGACGATCGGCCACGGTCTTGACGAGCTTCTGCAAAGCCTCAATCCGGTCGTCGAGTGCGTCAGGGTCGGGGAACTGGGCACCCTC
>JANOFW010000033.1:0-1524 GCA_031413835.1 Planctomycetia bacterium | reverse complement strand
CCCACTCGCTGCCGAACAGGTTGGGCTCGGTGAAGCCCGCGCCGTAGGTGGTCGTCTCGGTGCCCGGGGCGATGACCGCATCGAACGTCTGGCCGTTGCCGGTGAACGCACGGCCCGACCAGAGGTCGTCCCAGGAGCGCGGCCAGCGGGCGATGTCGAAGTTGCGCGTCTGGAAGGAGATCGAGCCGAACAGGCCGCCGCTGGTGGAGAGGCCCACGCTGAAGCCCAGCCGGCCGGTCTTGGCCTCCACGATCTCGTAGCGCGCGTCCTTCCAGGCGTCGTCCCCGGCCCCGCCTGCGCGCTCGGCGTCGAGGATCTCGAGGCTCGAGCGGTCGAAGTAGCCCATGCGCTTCAGGCGCGCCTCGCCGCGCTCGAGCTCGTTGCGATCGATGAAGCCGCCAGGCGTGACGCGCACCTCGCGCCGCAGCAGCGAGTCGCGCGTGAACTCGTTGCCCACGAAGTCGAGCCGCCGCAGGCGATACTTCCAGCCCAGCACGATGCGCAGCTCGAGGTCGGCCACGAGCTCGCCCTCGCGCCCGCGCAGCACCGGCTCGCCCACGCGCGCGTCGAGGTAGGAACGCCGGTAGATCTGCTCGCGGATGCGCTCGCGCCCCCACTCGGCCAGCTTGCCGGACCAGCGCTGCCCGGACTTGACCGCCAGCAGCTCGCGCAGGCGCTCTTCGGTCAGGTACGCGCGATCCTCCGGGGTCATGCTGCCCTCGCGGCCGTCCTCCGGGCGCTCGATCACGATCTTGACGTCGCCCAGCAGGTAGGGCTGGTGCTCCTGGATCGCGAGCGTGATCTGCGCACGGTCCTTGTCGTCGCTGAAGCGCAGGTCCTCCAGCGCCACCTCGACGTCGAGGAAGCCCTCGTCCTGGTAGAGCCGGGTGATGGCCACGATGTCCTCGCGCAGCGTGTCCTCGCGGAACGGCGTGGGGCTCAGGAAGTCCCAGAAGCCGCGCTGCTTGGTCAACATCAGCTCGAGCAGATCGCCGCGGCAGATGCTGTGGTTGCCGCTGAGCAGGATCCGGTCCACCGAGACCAACGGGCCCTCGACGATCGTGAAGTCCACCCGCCGTCCGCCCCCGGGGGGCTTGGAGATGACCGGCTCGGGCACGTGCACGAAGGCGTAGCCCTTGATGCGGTAGGCGGCCACCAGCGCCTGCGCATCGGCCGCCAGCTGATGCTGGAACAGGGGATGGCCGATCTTGGTGGAGAGCTGGGAGAGAACCTCCTCCTCGCTGATCTCCGCCGCGCCGTAGACGCGCACGTCCACCACCAACGGGTTCTCCTCGACCTCGAAGAGCAGATCCACCGCGCCGCCGGGAGCGTCGCTGCGCACCACGCGCGCACGCTCGAAGTAGCGCGCCAGCAAGGCCATGTCGGCGTCCAGGCCGGCGTCGGTGAGGCGGTTCCCCTCCTTCAAGCCCATCAGGGTCTTGAGGCTCTCGGTGGAGAAGAGGTCGTTGCCCACGAAGCTGATGCGGCGGATGAGGGGCTCAGGCTCGGCCTCCGGCTCCGGCA
>JANOFW010000032.1:0-5521 GCA_031413835.1 Planctomycetia bacterium | reverse complement strand
GACGATCGCCATGGCGACCGCCCACGGATCGATCTCCATCAGGCCGGGGCTCGCCTCGCCCTCGGGGCCGGGCTCGGCGGCGAAAGCGGGCGTGGCCAGGACCACGAGCAGCAGCAGGAGGAGGGACCACGAGCGACGCATGGCGAGGCTCCGAAGGGGCTGGATCAGGGAGCGAGGGCGATCGACGGCAGCGAATCGACGACAGGGGGCCGGGGGGCACGCCGCGGGGAGCACGCCGCGGGGAGCACGAGGGCGGCGACCCTCTGGTCGCCGCCCCGTTCCCCCCACGGGATGCGCGAGGCGCTGTCCCGACTGGGATCAGGCCTTCGCGATCATGCAGATGATCAGGGCGAAGAACGTGAAGCCCTCGATGAGCGCGGCCGAGATCAGCATCGAGGTGAAGATGCCGGGACGGGCCTCGGGCTGGCGGGCGATCGACTCGACGGCCTTGCCGCCGATGTTGCCGATGCCCTTGGCGGCGCCGATCACCACCAGACCGGCACCCAGCGCGACGCCGGCACGGCCCATGTCGATGAGCGGTGCCTCGGCCAGGAACGTGTGGAGCGAAGCGAAGAGACCCATGGGGGGAGGACTCCAGGAATGGGCGCCGGGGGCGCCGGGACAGGGGGGTGGGAAGACGGGGGGGACGGGAAGCCGGGTTGGGGGCGATCGCGGGGGGTCGCGGGGCTAGTGCTCCGGATGGACCGCCATGCCGACGAAGAGCGTGGTCAGGAAGGTGAAGATGTAGGCCTGCAGGAAGGCCACGAAGAGCTCGAGCAGGCTCAGCGCCACGGCGCCCGCCACGCTGGCGAGGGTGATCCCGTAGCCGCCGCCGCCCATGTGCAGGCCCACGGTGCCGAAGCCCAGCACGACGGCGAGCACGATGTGGCCCGCGAGCATGTTGGCGAACAGACGCACGGCCAGCGCGAAGGGCTTGACGAAGGCGCCGGCGATCTCGAGCACGATGAAGAGCGGCATCAGGATCGGGTGCACGTGCGGCACGAAGTTCTTGCAGTAGTGCACGAAGCCCTGCTCGCGGATGCCCGAGATGTGGATGAAGAAGAAGGCGCACAGGGCCAGGCCGGCCGTGATCGAGATGTTGGCGGTGGCCGTGCCGCCCATGTGCTGGAGGTGGGCGTCGAGAGGGGCCATGGCGGCGCCCAGGGGGATCATGCCCAAGACGTTCGCGGTCAGGATCAGGAAGAACATGGTCCAGAGCACGGGCACGAACTTGTCGGTGTTGTGGCCCAGGATCGGGCGCGCGACCTCTTCGCGGATGTACTGGAGCACCGCCTCCAGCATGTTCCTCAAGCCCTTGGGCACGATGGCGGTGGAGCGCGCCGCCAGGGGCACCACGATCAGCAGCAGCAGGGCCGCGACCACCAGCATCACGAGGTGGTTGGTGACGCCGTAGTCACCGATGCGGAAGAGCGCATGCGGCACGACGTGGCTGATGGGGTCGTCAGCCGAGGCCAGGAAGAGGCTGCTCAGGAACGTCATCCGGCGGCTCCGCTTCCGTCGTCGTGGCGCGTCTGACTCGTGGCCTCGGCCTGCCGTCCCGCCGCGGAGCGGACCTCCGCCACCGCCTGCGAGACCTCCAGCACGAGGAGCGAAAGGTACAAGGCACCCAGCACCAGCGCGAACGTCGTCGCGGGCGCTACCCCCACCTGGAGCGCGACCAAGGCGAGGCCCGCCGTGGAGCACAGGCGCACCCCCAGGCTCAGCAGGGCCGCCTGGGCCGGCGACTCGGGGCGGCCCGCGGGCACGAGCAGGCCCGCGAGGCGGCCGAGGGTCAGCCCGAGCAGGGCCGCGCCGGCCGCCCAGGGCACGACGCCGCGTGCCTCGGGTCCAACCACCGCGCCCACCAGCACCCAGGCCACGCCGCCCAGGACCACGGTCAAGGCCGCAGCGCGCAGCAGGAATCGGGGCAAGGATCCGCTCACGACGCAGCCGACTCCCAGGGCGCTCCTCAGCCGGCGCGGAGCTGGCCCCCTACTCCTCCAGGCTGCGGCTCAGGCGCTGCCGGGGCCCTGCGGCCCAGGCGGCCTCGAGTCGTGGTCGTCCTTGGAGGGAGGGAACTGGCCCCGGATCACCGTCCGGAGGAGCAGGTACATACCTGCCGCGACGCCCACGAGAGAGCCCACCAGGGTCCACCAGGGCGCCGTCCCAAACGTCGCATCCAGGGCTTGTCCGCCAAGGAAGAACAGCACCACGGCGAGCCCGAACTCGATGCCCGCCGAGGCCCAGCGCCCCCAGCCCAGGTTGGGGTCGGCCTTGCGCTCCCAGGGGAGCTCGGGTCGGCGGTAGGGGGGCGGCTTTTCGTCCAGGTTTCGTCCAGAGGGGGGTCGGCCCGTCAGGGGCAGCGAGAGTACCCTGCGACCCATGCTCAGGGCCACCCACCTCGTGCAGTACGGCGCGGTGCGGCTGGCCGAGCTCTTCGTGCGCTCCCTGCCGCCGGCGGGCCTGGCGCGGCTGGCCGACGCGGCCGGGCGCCTGTGGTACGCGCTGGACGGGCGCCGGCGGGAGAGGGCCAGCGAGAACCTGCGGGTGGCCTTCGGGAGCCTCCCGGCTTCCGATCGGATCCTCCTGGCCCAGCGGGCCTTCGGGCAGCTGCTGCGGGTGCCGCTCGAGGTCCTGGCGGCCCCGCGCTTCGTTCCGGACTTGAAGAGGCTCAAGATCCGGGTGCGCGCCCTGGGCGACTACGACCTATTCTGCGCGGACGTGGCCGCGGGGCGCGGTGGGCTGGTGGTGGCCGGGCACCTGGGCAGCTGGGAGATCGCGGCGCGCTCGCTGCTGCTGGCGGGCGTGCCGGCCCGCGCGGTCATGCGACCCCTGGACAACCCGCTGCTCAACCGCCGCATCGTGGGCGCCCGCGGCGGCGACCGGCGTGTGATCGGCAAGCAGGGCGCGGCCCGCGCGGTCCTGGCGACGCTGCGCGAGCAGCGCTGGGCCGCCCTGCTCGCCGACCAGAACGCCGGGCGCCACGGTGTCTTCGTGCCCTTCTTCGGGCTGGCGGCGAGCACCCATGCCCTGCCCGCCGTGCTGGCGTTGCGCCTGGGGCTGCCGCTCTACGCCACGGCCTGCCTGCGGGCCGAACGCGGACCGTGGACCTTCGACCTGCACTTCCGCCGCCTCCTCCCCCCCGGCCCCCCGCGGCAGACAAGCCCCAGCGCCGAGACCCTCTTGACGCGCATGAGCGAGGCCATCGAGGCCTGGGTACGCCTGGACCCGGCGCAATACAACTGGATCCATCGGCGCTGGAAGAGTCGCCCCCCCGGGGAGGTTCCTGGCCCCGGGATCCCGGCCTACGCGGTCTCCGCCTCGATTTGATCGTATGTTGTTCGTATCTGCGGCGTCGGGGCAGGCCAGGGTGGGGCTCCGCGCTGTCTCTGGTCGATGAGGGCCGCGCGCCCGTCGAGCAATTGGGGTTCGCCGGCGCACGCGGAGGGCGCCTTGGACACCACACCCCCCGTTCCGTTTGCGCGTGCCCTTCCCGGCTCAGCGTTCCTGCGGGTCGTGGGGCTGTGGGCGCTGCTGGCCGGCAGCGCCTCCGCCTCGGCCTCGGCGCCGCGCGACGCTGGGCTGCGGCTCGACCTGCCCGCGGGATTCCGTCCGGTGCCGGCCGCCGTCGCGCGGCGCGAGGCTGGGCCGCTGGTGGGCCTCCTGCGCCAAGCCGGCGTGCACGCAGCGACCACGCTGCGCGCGCGTCAGGATCGGCTGGGCTCGCCGCAGGCCCCGCAGGCCACCTTCACCGCTGCGCGAGTGCGCCTGCTCAAGAGTTCGCTGCCCGGCGCGCCTGGGCTTCTGCAGGGCGGCCTGCGCGCTGCGTTGCTGTACGCCTCGGCACTCACTCTGGAGCCCAGGCTGCTCGAACCTCGTGCGCGCAGCGTGGCGGGCCGCCCGGGCTACGAGCTCGGCTGGAGCCAGGCGCTGGCCGACGGCCGCACCCAGCTGCGGCGCATCCTGCTCCTGCCGGGCCGCGCCGAGGTGCTGGTGCTCTCGCTGAGCGCCGTGGATCGGGAGCTCGCCACCCTGGAGGGCCTCTGGTCAGAGGCCTCGGAGAGCTTCAGGCTCGAGGCGGCCTCCGCCTCCTCGGGCCAGCTTCTGTGGCCTTGGCTGCCCCTGGCGCTCGCCGCGCTGGCCCTGACGATCGCCCTCGTCCGGCGTCGTCGCCTACCGCCTTCCACGCCTTCGGCCCGTCACGACGCGTTGCCTCAAGGGCGCACGCACAACCCCTTCCGTGATGGGCGGGTGGAGCCGTCGCCTTACCTTCCGCCGGTGGCGCGCACGCCGGCCGCGCCCACGCCCGTCCCCGCCGCCGGGGTCGGCGACCCGCTGGCGCTGATCGACGCGGAGCGCAACGAAGGCGGCATGAGCCTGCTCGAACTCAAGCTGGCGCGGCAGCAGGCCGCCCAACCGCCGCGCTGAGAGGCATCGCGTCCTCACGCTGCGGGGCTGTCCGGCCGCTTCGGCTGTAGCATCGCCACCCCGTGGGTTCTCCTCCCGCCGACCCCCTGCCGCCATTCGACCGCAGGCGGTTCCACACCCAATCCCTCGGGGGGCGGCAGCATCTCGTCGAGACGGCGCGCTTCGCCAAGCCGGTGGATCCCACGGGTAGCGGCGCGGCCTTCCTCGCCTCGCTGCCCGACTTCCTGGGCGTGCGCGCCCTGCGAGGCCTGGCCGAGGCCATGGGCGTGGCCCATCGGGCAGGCCGGCCCTTGGTGTTCGGCCTGGGCGGGCACGTGATCAAGGTGGGCCTGGGCCCGCTGCTCGTCGATCTGCTTGAGCGGGGCCTGGCCCAGGGCTTCGTGTTCAACGGCGCCACCGCGATCCACGACGCCGAGGTGGCCCTGGTGGGCTCGACCTCCGAGGACGTGGGCGGGGGCCTCTTCGAGGGCCGCTACGGCAACGCCGACGAGACCGGGCGACTCTTCGCCGACGCGGCCGCGCGCGCCGCGAAGGACGGGCTGGGCTTCGGCACGGTGCTGGGCCGGATGCTGCTCGAGGCCCGCGCGCCCAACGCGGCTCTCTCGGTGCTCTGCATGGCCGCCAAGCGCGGCGTGCCGGTCACCGTTCACGTGGCCGTGGGCACCGACACGGTGCATATGCACCCCGCCTGCCGCGGCGCCGACCTCGGCGCGGCCACCCACGGAGACTTCCTGCGCCTGGCCAGCCTCATCGAGCGCATGGACGGAGGCGTGTACGTCAACGTCGGCAGCGCGGTCGTGCTGCCCGAGGTGTTCTTGAAGGCCGTGGCGCTGGTGCACAACATCGCTCCCGAGCGGCGCGTGCGCCTCACCACCGGCAACCTCGACATGCTGCGCCACTACCGCCCGCGCGTGAACGTGCTCGAGCGGCCGGCCGAGCAGGGCTTCGACGTGGCCGGCCACCACGAGATCAGCCTGCCGCTGCTGCGCCTGGCGCTGCTCGACCTCTTGAGCCGCTCGCCCGCCGAGGGCCCGTCCACGAAGGCTCGGCAGTGACTCGGAGTCCGGCCGAGATCCTGGCCGCCCTGGGTGCG
>JANOFW010000031.1:0-12163 GCA_031413835.1 Planctomycetia bacterium | reverse complement strand
CTGATCGACCTCGGGCCCGAGGGGGGCGCGGGGGGCGGGCAGGTGGTCGTCGCGGGCACGGTGCGCGAGGTGGCGGCCTGCGCCGCGAGTCACACCGGCACCGCGCTGCGTGCGCTCTACGGCGGCACGCTGCCGCCGGCTACGGGGCCCGTCCCCGCGCACCCGCCGGTCGCGCCCGTTGCACTGCCGCGCAAGCGGCGGTCCCGGGCGGGGCTTGGGTAGCCCAGGCCTCCAGGCGCGCGACGCGAGGTCGCGAGACCTCCGTAGCAGGCTGCTTCGGGGTCGGGGGCAGGCTCCCCCATCTTGACTGTACGTACAGGACATGTACAGTACCAGGGTGCATGAGCTACGATTCGAGTGGAATCCGTACAAAGCCGAGGCCAACCGTCGCAAGCACGGCGTGTCGTTCGACGAGGCGCAGAGTGCTTTCGAGGATGTGCATGCGCTAGTGATCGAGGACCCTGCCCATTCGCGGGAGGAGGACCGATTCGTGCTCCTGGACATGAGCCGGCGCCCGCGCGTGGTCGTGGTCGTCCACTGCTACCGCGAGGCCGAGTCGACGATCCGATTGATCTCCGCCCGGCGGGCGACCCGGGCGGAGGCGCGCCAGTACGCCGCAAGGAGACCATGATGCGCAAGGAGTACGACTTCCGAGGTGGGCGGGCCAACCCATACGCAGCGCAGCTCAAGCGCGCGGTCACGATCCGGCTCGACGAAGGCACGATCGCCTACTTCCGTCGCCTGGCCGAAGAGTCGGGGCTGCCCTACCAGACGCTGATCAACCTCTACCTTCGCGACTGCGCCGCGAGCGGCAAGAGCCTGAGATGGTCGAGCCGGAGGGCGTCGGGGCGTCCTCGCCGATCCACATCCCGCGCCAGGTCGCGCTGAGGCAAGACAGGGAGCGCTGGCCCACCGGGGGCCGTGCGGTGCCCCGACCACTCCGCACCTGGATCGATCGCGGTAGGGGTGCCGTGTTCCCTGTGGGGTTCCATGAACCTCGTGCCGTTGCCGGCGACCGGCGCGGAGGCCAGGGCCCTGGGCACGACGGTGCTGCTCGGCAAGCATGCGACGGAGCAGGGGCTGCGCGAGGCGTTGGCGAAGAACGCCCGTTGGCGCGCGGTTCATCTCGCTTGCCACGGGCTCGTGGATCCGGAGCGGCCGATGCGCTCGTCCCTCGCGCTGACGCCCGGCGGCGACGACGACGGATTCCTGACGGCGCTCGACGTCTTTCGGATGAAGGTCCCGGCCGATCTCGCGGTGCTCTCGGCGTGCGAGACCGGCAAGGGCAGGGTCTATCGAGCGGAGGGGATCGTGGGCCTGACGCGGGCATTCATGTTCGCCGGCGCGCCGCGGGTTCTCGTCAGTCTCTGGAAGGTCGACGACGCTGCGACGCTGGCGCTCATGAAGCGCTTCTACGCCGGCTCGAATGCTGGCCTTCCCGCCGCCCGGGCGCTGCGCGAGGCGCAGCGGTTCGTCGCCACGCAGGAGGCCTGGACGCACCCGAAGTTCTGGGCGGCATGGACACTGTGGGGCCTTCCCGACTGATTCGCATTCTCTCCGGCAACTTCCCGGACCTGCCCCCACTCCCAGATTGGGACGACGGTCGCGGCCTTCACCCGACCCGGCGTCTCGCAGGGCGGGGGGGAGGACGGCCCCCCTCGCCCGATCGACCAAGGCAAGACCCATCAAGGAGGGTGCGATGCGATCGAGGAATTCGGGCAGGTGGGGGTTCGCCGGCGCGGCGGCGCTCATGCGTGTCGCCGGGTGCGCGGGCGCCGTGCTCCTCGCTACGGCTGCTGTCGCATGGGCGGCGGCGGGGGGTCTGGACGCCACGTTCGGGAGCGGCGGGGTCGCGACGGCCCCCACCCTCTATCCGGCCCAACACGTCAAGGTCCAGCGGCTCGGGACCGCGGAGCGCTACCTCGCTACGGGATTCCTCCAGAGCGGGGGGCTCTACGTCGCCGCGTATACGACGAGCGGCTTGCCCGACACGACATTCGGTACCAATGGGGACGGGGTCGTCAAGTTGTTCCCAGGCGACACGGTCGTGAACACGAGTCGCGGAGACCTCCTCGTGGATTCCGCAGGCCGCGTCCTGCGCGTGGGAACGAGCACGTTGACGACGGCGCTCGTGGGCAACGGCAAGACTCAGACACGGACGTCAACCGCATTGACCGTCGTTCGGCTCACGCAGGACGGGCGCCTCGATCCGACGTTTGGCGGCACCGGGGTCGTCCGGCTGACCGTCGCCGATCGCTACGTCAACGGCGTCGTCCAGCTCGCCAGCGGGCGGATCGTAGTGGCGGGAACGGGCCTGACCGGCACAAAGAACAACATGTGGGAGCGGATCGTCCTCGTCTGCCTGAACGAAGACGGCTCCCTCTACGGCGGATTCGGCCAAGGTGGAGTCTCGTACGAGACCCTGCGCACTTCCACCTCTTACTGCGGGATCGGGGTCCAGTCGAACGATCGGATCGTCGTGGGCTCGACGGCGTACATCGGTAGCCCGCTCGTGGCGTACTGGCACGTAGCGCGCTATGCGAGCACGGGTTCGCTGGACTCGAGTTCTTTCGGCTCGGGAGGCCGCGTGCTCTCTTCCGTGGCGAACCTCATCCGGCTCGTCGTGGATCCCACGTCGGGACAGATCACCGCGGCGGGCCAAAAGGACTCGACGCCGCGCCAAATTGCGGTTGCCCGCTACAGCGTGGACGGCGCCTTGGTGCCCACGTTCGGGCAGAGCGGCTACGCGACGTTGGGGATGTCGGGCGTCAACATGTACTTGGGCGGCCTGTGCCTCCAACCCGACGGGAAGACTCTGGTTGGTTGCAACCCCACCGGTATCGGGACGACGGTCGCCCGATTGAACGCGGACGGGACGTCGGACACGGGATTCGGCACCGGCGGAACCAGCGATCTCCTCGGCGGGATGGGCTGGTCCGGCAACGGCGTGGCGGTGGCGACCGACGGCATCGTGACATCCGGCCAGTATCCAAAGTCGGGAGGCGGGAGCGGCCTGTACGTCGCACGGTATCAGCCGTAACAACGCCTTGAGAGATCGTTCCCCAGCGCGGCATCAGGCTACGTTCTTCGCTGCCGTCTTCGTTCTCTCGCTGCGATCTGACTCGAAGACCGGTTTGCCAACCCACCGCAGGATTTACCACGCAAAGCGTCATGCCGCCGCCTTCACCGCCTCTGCGTTCCTACTGGTCGCCTTGGGGTGCGGCGGTGGCGGCGGAGGGCCATCGAACGACGCGAGTCTGCTCGATCTGGCGGCATCGGCTGGAACGCTGACGCCCGCCTTCGCGCCGGCCGTGTCGGCCTACTCCGTGGGTCCGGCGGTGCTCGGTGCGACTGTGCAGGTGACACCCACTGCGCAGGTCGCGGGGTCCACGATCACCGTCAACGGCGTTGCGGTCGTCTCGGGGGTGGCCTCCGCGCTGCTGCCGCTGGCAATGGGCACGACTCCGGTGGTCGTTGTCGTGACGGCGCCTGACGCCACTACGACGAGCACCTACACGGTAGTGTTCGACCGAACGAGCGCCGCGCTGAGCGACCTGACCGCCGCCGTCGGGGCGCTCGCGCCGACCTTCGACGCCGCGACGCTGTCGTACAGCGTGGGTTCCGGGATCTTGACCGCCAGCACGACAATCACCCCCACGGCTGCGGATCCGGCGGCGACGGTCACGGTCAACACACTGGCGACGCCATCGGGGGCTCCTTCCACGCCGGTCCTGCTCCCGCTAGACCTGACTCCCGTCACGGTCCAGGACGTACAGAGCCAGCCCCCTATGTCCACGGGTTTCGGCGTGTTGGCGCGGCTGCGGGCCGATGATGCGCGTGCGCTGGGGTGAGGATCGCAGTACTCAGTTCACCGGGTAGGTGTGCCGGTCAGCTCAGGAACGAGAACCGTACGGAGCCCGCCTCCCAAGTCCATGGGCTTCGGTGCACGGCCCCAGTCCAAGGCCGGCCGAGCACGTGGGGGCAAGCGGGGTGCGCGTCGGCGTGCGGAGCGCAGCAAGTACGCCGCGAGCCCGGCCGTCCGGCTGGAGTCCCGAACATGGGAGGCTGGCTCCGTACTGCTCCGCGCAGGCGCTCCTTGCGGGCGCGCTGAGCACGCGGCCTCCTGGTGGTGGCCCACGAGCCTCGGTCCGGCATCCAACTGCCGGCAACGCAGCGCCGATCGGGCGGCTCCAGGAGGCTCCAACGTGATCAGTCTGATCGTCTTCCTGCTGGTCCTGGCGCTCATTGCCGGAGTGTTCGGGTTCGGGCTGCTGGGAGCCACGGCCATCGGATTCGCGCGGATCCTGTTCTTCGTCTTCCTCGTCATGTTCGTGTTCTCCATCTTCTTCGGCCGCCGCGGTCGCTCCAGCTAGGCGCGAGCACGAGGAGGCAGCCTTCACGGCGGCGCCCTGCCGCCACCCCCGAGCCCCCCCGGCCCTCGTTGCCAGCCCGACCCACCGGACCCCTGCGCAAGCGGCGGTCCCGGGCCCGGTCCGGGTAGGACAGGGGGGTGCGACCCGTACCCACGGCCGATCCCGAGCTGCGCGAGGCCTTGCGGCGCTTGCCCAAGACCGAGTTGCACCTGCACGCGCTCGGGGCGCTGAGGCCCGCGACGGTGGTCGAATTGGCGCGTGCCAAGAACGCGCGCATCCTGCCCCTGGCCGAGCGTGGCGCGGCCCATGGCTATGCCTTCCACGACCTTTCGCGCTTCGTGTCCTTCTTCATCGGGCTGTTCGAGCTGGTGCGCACGCGCGAGGAGTTCGCTCGCGTCACGTACGAGATCCTGGAAGACGCGGCGGCGGGTGGCGTGCGCTACGCGGAGATCCGCTGGACCCCCGTGAGCCACATTGCCCGCGGCGCCGACGAGGAGGCCATGTTCGAGGGCATCGAGGCCGGGCGCCTGGCGGCCGACAAGGCGCTGGGCATCGTCTCGCGCTCGATCGTGGACTTCCCGCGCAGCCTCTCGCTGGCCACGGCCGAGAAGGCGCTGGCCATCGCCGTGCGCCAGCGCGTGCGCGGCGTCACGGGCCTGGACATATCGGGCGACGAGCGCGCGGTGGCCGCCGACCCGCGCTTCGCGCCCGTGTTCGCCGAGGCGGCCCGCGCGGGCCTGCACGCCACGGCCCATGCCGGCGAGGGGGCCGGGGCGTTGAGCATCCGCGGCGCGCTCGACTTCTTCGGCGCCGAGCGCATCGGCCACGGCACGCGCGCCTACGAGGACGACGAGCTGATCGATCGCCTGGTGCACGAGGCGATCCCGCTCGAGATCTGCCCCACCAGCAACGAGGCCCTGAAGGTCGTGCGGCGCGTGGCCGACCACCCGATCCACGACTACCTGGCGCGCGGCGTGCCGTGCGTGATCTCCACCGACGACCCCTCGCTGTTCGGGACCGACATCGTGCGCGAGTACGAGCGCCTGCACCTCGAGGCCAAGATCCCGCTCGAGATGCTGCGCCTGATGGCCGCGCTGGGCTTCGACCACCCCTTCCTCGAGGACGGCCCCACCGGCCGCGAGACGCGCGCGCGGCTGGCGGCCTTCCAGTCGGAGGCCCTGGACTGGGAGCCCGGCCTGCCGGACCGGGTGCGCATCCCCGTCTTCCCGACCCCGAGCGTGGTGCCCGAGGAGAGCTGACGCGCAGCGGCGCCGGCGCTCCCCTAGAAGCGCACGGTGTCGCCGTCCCAACAGGCGACCTCGATGGTGTGCCCGGTCGGGTCGTTGACGTACCAAGCCGTGGAGTGGGGCCAGCGGAAGGCGCCCCCGTAGTCCACCTCGACGCGCTCACGCTCCACGGTCGCCTCCCAGGCGGCGCGGTCGTCGATGCGCAGCCCGAAGTGCGAGAGCCCGTGGTGCCCGTGGACCTCGGGGTCGGGGGCGCCCCGCTCGGGATGCTCGTAGAGGCACAGCAGCGCCTCGCCGCTGCGCAGGATGGCCCAGGGAGTCCCCTCCGCGATCCCCCCTTCGACGCGCTCGAACCCGAACACGCGGCGGTACCAGTCCGCGCTCGCCGCCAGGCTGCCCACCGAGATGTTGAGATGGTCGAGCTGTTTGACCGTCATGGCCGCCTCCGCATGGCGGGGCCGCCGCGCATGGGCGGGCCCCCTCCTTGAACGACGGCGGCGGCCGCCACAGGTTGCGCCGAATGCGCCTCGGGCGACCTCGCGTAGGCTGGGCGGATGCCTCGCCGCCTCCCCCTCGTTGGCCTTGCTTGGGCCGTGGCAGTCGTGCTGTCCGGGGGGGGGCTCGGGGGCTGCGGGGGCGACTCGGGCTCGGGGGGCGCCGCGCCGCGCTTCCAGCTCCTGGTCTGCGAGCTCGACGGCGAGGCGCCCACCCAGGGGCTCACGGTGGAGCGGCTCGAGGGCCGGCAGATGTCGAACCGCCCGCTGGCCGCGCACCCCGTCGCCGGCCAGCCGAAGGTCTTCGAGGTGCCGGGGGCGGGGGACGGGCTCTACTACCTGAGGCTGCCCGACGGCTGGGGCCATCTGGTGCTCAACTCGCTGCCGCGTCTGGAAGCGGGCGGGAGGTCCGCGCTTTTCCGGGTGGGGCGTCCGCACACGATCTACCTCGCATCGCACGTGCGGGGGCGCCTGCTGGGCGACGTCTGGGGCGCACGCAAGCCCCAGCCGAACGGCGATCCCGGGCCGACCGTGCGGCTGGTGCTGCAGAACGACCCCAGCGGGGTCACGATCCTGCGCGTGCCCCCCGAGCAGTGGGCCGGACCGATCACGCTCATGGGACGCTTCGCGGACGGCGGCCTTACCGAGATGGTCCTCACCGAGCTCAAGGAGCACGGTCGCCCCGTCTACCGCGAGCTCGAGCCCGAGCCGATAGGCCCGCTGCGCGTCAGCGTCGCCTCGCCCGAGCCGCTGGCCGACGACGCGCTCTGGGCGCATGTGTCCGCCCAGGGGCTGCCCATCGAAGATCACCAGCAGCAGCCCGTGCGCGGCGGGAGCGCGTTCTTCCGCGCCGTGCCCGCCGGCGGGAGCGGCGTGGCGGTGAGCCTGGGCGACGGCCCCGACGTGCCGCGCTTCCACATCGGCCCCGCCGGCTGGCGTGAGGAGGGCGAGCTGCGCATCCACGCGCCACCCCGGGCCCCCGTGCTGGTCGAGCTCACAGGAGTGAAGGGGGGAGACCTGCTGCGCGTCCAGGCCCGCCGGGAGGACGGGGACTCCTACGGCCTGCTGCCCCTGGTTCATCCCGAGGCAGGCGACGTCGTCTCCGTGCGCCTCGACGTAGGTCGCTGGAGGCTGCTGATCGACGACGGCACGAACATGCGCATCCGTCGCCTGTCCGTGGACGGGCCCGGCAAGGTGGCCGTGCTCGAGGACCCGCCCCCCGAGCCCCCCGCGACCGTCCAGGGCACGCTTACGATGGGAGATGGTCGGCGCCTGCTCTGGCAGCGGGAGGAGGACGGCCGCCTCGTGCTGGGGCAGGGCTTCGTGCTGCGGGGGGGCGCGGGGGGCCGCTATCGGGGCCGGCTGCCGCCGGGGGCCTACCAGCTGGCGGTGGAGGACTTGAACGGCGTGCTGGGCAAGCCGCGCCGCGTCGTGCTCACCGCGGGCATGCAGATGTCGCTCCCGCTTGACGGTTGACGGGATTCGCGCAGACGTGCCCGTTGACCCCCCCAGGGCGGAGGGGTAGGGTCGCGCTAGAGGCACGCACACGTCAGCACCGCGGCCGAGGGCACGCATGGACCCGCAGAACCGTTCGGGCGTCACACGCAGGGGCCTGCTCAAGGGAGCCGGCCTGGCCGCCGCCACCGGTGCCCTGATGCGCGCCGGCGAGGCCTTGGCCCGGGAGGCCGCCGACGCCAACGTGCGCGTGCAGGGGCCCGGCCCCGAGAAGTTGACCCTGCAGGTGAACGGCCAGGCGCGTGAGCTGCTCGCCGAGCCGCGCGAGACGCTGCTCGACGCGCTGCGGCTGCCGCTGGATCTGACGGGGGCCAAGCCCGTCTGCGACCGCGGCGCCTGCGGGGCCTGCACCGTGTGGCTCGACGGCGAGCCCGTCTACGCCTGCACGCTCCTGGCCCTCGAGTGCGAGGGCCGTGCGATCACCACCGTGGAGGGGCTGGGCACGCCCAGCAGCATGCACCCGGTGCAGGACGCCTTCGTCAAGGACGACGGCATGCAGTGCGGCTTCTGCACCCCGGGAATGGTGATGTCCTGCGCCTGGGCCGTGAAGACCCACGGCAAGGGCCTGACCGAGGAGCAGGCGCGCGCCGCCACGGCCGGCAACCTCTGCCGCTGCGGCACCTACCCCCACGTGCTCAAGGCTGCGCTGCGCGCAGCGAAGGGGGCCTAGCCCATGCCGAGCGTCACCTACAAGGCCGGCGGCGAGGGCCTCGAGCGCGAGCTGACCGTCGAGATCCACGAGCAGGACGCCACGCCCTGGGGCGCGGATGCGGTGCTGCGGCTGGTGGGGGGCGAGCACCCGCGTCCCGACGGCCCGGCCAAGGCCACCGGCGCGGCGCGCTACACCTACGACGTGGCCCGCCCGCGCCTGGCGTACGCGGGCTCGCTGCTCTGCCCCTACGCGCACGCGCGGCTCAAGGACATCGACGAGGCCGGCGCCCGCGCCGTCCCCGGCGTGCTCGACGTGCGCGTGAACCGCGGTGAGTACCGCCATGCGGGTCAAGCCGTCGCGGTGGTGTGCGCCGAGAACGAGCACGCGCTGGGCGACGGCCTGCGCGCGCTCAAGGCCACCTACGAGGTGCTGCCGGCCGCGGTCACGGTCGAGGACGCGCTCAAGCCGGGCGCCGCCGAGGTGGAGCCGGGCAAGGGCAACCGCGAGGTGGACGCGCGCCGTGGCCGGCAGGGAGATCCGGGCGCCTTCGCCAAGGCCTTCGAGGCCAGCGCGGTGCAGGTCGAAGCCGAGTTCCGCACGCAGATCCAGACCCACTCGGCCTTCGAGCCCCACGGCTCGCTGAGCGATCCGGGCTCGGGGGGCGAGGCCGTGGTCTTCGCCAGCACGCAGGCCACGTCGGCCTTCCAGGGCCTGGGGCGCAACCTGGGCCTGGATGGACCGGCGCGCGTGATCGCCGACCACGTGGGGGGCGGCTTCGGCGCCAAGTTCGGCCCCATGTCGGGCGACCAGGCCGCGGCCGAGTTCGCGAGGAAGCTGCAGCGCCCGGTGAAGTACATGTGCACGCGCCGCGAGGAGCACCTCGTGGGCGGCAACCGCCCCGACTCGATCCAGCGGCTCAAGCTCGGCGGCACCAAGGACGGCGAGATCACGGCCTTCGGCGGTGTCAGCGACGGCACCGCCGGCAACGGGACCGGCGGCGCGGGGGCTGCCAACACGATCGTCTACCGTCTCGGCGCCCAAGACATGGAGCAGGGCGCGGTGCGCACCTTCACGGCGCGCGGCGCCGCCTTCCGCGCGCCGGGCCACCCGCAGGGCTCCTTCGCCCTGGAGGGCATGCTCGACCTCTACGCCGCCAAGGCCGGCCTCGATCCGCTCGAGGTGCGGCGCAAGAACGACCGCCACCCCCTGCGCGCCCTGCAGTGGCAGATCGGCGCCGAGAAGCTCGGCTGGAGCACCTGGCGCAAGACCAAGCCCGGCGCGGGCAAGGGCCCGGTCAAGCGCGGCGTGGGCTGCGCGGCGGCCCGCTGGGGCAACCCCGGCGGCGGCAAATGGAACGTCGAGGTCGCCATCGCCCGCGACGCCTCAGTGACGGTGCGCAACGCGGCGCAAGACATCGGCACCGGCACCAAGAGCGTGCTGCAGATCGTGGTGGCCGAGGAGCTGGGCTGCGACCTGGCACGCGTGAACGTGACCATCGCCGACACGCGCTTCCCCCCGGGGCCCGGCAGCGGAGGCAGCACCACAGCGCCCTCGCTGGCGCCCGCGGCGCGCGAGGCCGGGCTGCGCGCGCGCGAGCAGCTCGAGGGGCTGCTGGCCGTGGAGTGGAGCACCGAGCCCTCGAAGGTGCGCCTCGAGAAGGGCCTCTTCCGCGGCCCCGGAGGCAAGAAGGCCTCGTTCGAGGAGGCCTGCGGCCTGATCGGCGAGCAGGGCCTCTCGGTCACGGGCCAGCGCCGCGACAACTGGAAGAGCGCCGACGGGCTGGGCGAGACGGCGGGCTGCCAGTTCGCGCAGGTGGCCGTGGACGTCGAGACCGGCGTGGTGCGCGTGGAGCGCGTGGTGGCCGTCCACGACTGCGGCCGCGTGATCAACGCGCTCAGCGCCCGCAACCAGGTCAACGGCGGCGTGATCCAGGGCATCTCCTACGCGCTCTTCGAGGAGCGGCGCCTCGACCGCGCGCAGGGCGACATGGTCAACCCCACGCTGGACACCTACCGCATCACCGGCATGGCCGACTGCCCGACCATCGACGTCGTGCTCACCAGCGTGGTGAGCGGCTTCAACAACATGGGCGTGATGGGCCTGGGCGAGCCCGCCACCGTGCCCACGGCGGCCGCGGTGGCCGGCGCGGTGTTCCACGCCACCGGCGCGCAGGTCCGCGAGCTGCCCATGACGCCCGATCGTGTGCTGGCCGCGCTGGCCCGGAGGCCGTCATGAAGGCCTTCGCGCTGCTGCGACCCTCGACCGCGGCGGGCGCCGTCAAGGCGCTGGCCGAGGGCGGCGCCGTGGCCCACGCGGTGGCCCTGAAGGCCAACGGCATCGATCTGCTCGACCGCATGAAGGAGCGCGTGGACGAGCCCGAGCGGGTCGTCTCGCTCACCAGCGCCACGGGCCTCTCCGAGCTCACGGCCCGGGGCGACGGTTCGCTGACGATCGGCGCGCTGGTCACCCTGCAGATGCTGGCCGACTCGGCCGACGTGCAGCGGCTCGCGCCCTCGCTCGCCAAGGCCGCCGGCCTGGCGGCCAGCCCGCAGCTGCGTCGCCGCGCCACGCTCGGCGGCAACCTCGCCCAGCACACCCGTTGCGGCTACTACCGCCACCTCTCGTTCTCCTGCTTGAAGCGCGGTGCCGAGGCCTGTCCCGTGCGCGCCGAGACCGGCGTGCAGGACACCGCCGGCATCTTCGGCAACTCCGTCTGCGCCTCCGCCCACCCCAGCAGCGTGGCCCCGGTCTTGGGCTCGCTGGGCGCCGTGGTGCATGTGGAAGGACCCGGCGGGGTACGCGTGGTCCCGTTCCCCGACCTCTGGGCCCAGCCCGAGCGAGGCCGTGCCAGCGACCTCTCGCTTGCTGCCGGCGACGTCATCACGGCCATCGAGATTCCGCCGCTGCCCGGCTCCATGGGCTTCGGCTACGAGGAGGTGCGCGTGAAGGCCGCGTTCGACTGGGCCCTGGTGAGCGCGGCCGTGCGCATCCACGGCGGCGCTGGCAAGGTCTCCGGCGGCTCGATCTGGCTCGGCTCGGTGGCGCCTACGCCGCTGCGAGCCGTGGCCGCCGAGGCGCTGCTCTCCGGCTCCGTGACCGAGGCGCTGGCCGAGAAGGTGGGTGCCGCCGCCGCCGAGGGCGCCACGCCGCTCGCGGGCACCACCTACAAGGTCCAGCTGGTCAAGGTGGCCGTGAAACGCGCCCTTCTCGAGGCCGCCGGGAGGCCCGCATGAGCGCTTCCGCCCCCCAGCCCCCGTCCGACTACGCCAGGCGCGTGCTCGAGGCCCTCAAGACCCGCTGCGTCTTCCTGAAGACCAAAGAGGCCTACCTCGGTCTCCCCGGCCTGGGCCGCGAAGAGAGCCGCTACGACACCACCATCTGGTGGTGCGAGCGCACCTGCGAGCCCCTGGGCCCCGACGGCGCCGCCGCCGTGCCCTCCACCTGCGAGCGCCCCGGCCCCCCCAGCGACGAGGCCCACCGCTTCGCCGGGCGCTACCAGCGCAAGCGCCGCGCCGAGGCCTTCGGCCACGGCGCGCTCGACGGCATCCCCGGCCTCGGCCCCGCCAAGAAGCGTGCGCTCCTCATTCGCTTCGGCTCCGTCTCCGGCGTCCGCGCTGCCTCCGTCGAAGACCTCGCCGCCCAGCCCGGCATTGGCGAGCGCCTCGGCCGCCTCCTGCGCGAGCGCCTCGAATCCGCCGCAGGTGAGTAGTTGGTGCCCGACCCCGCCTACTCGGTAGTCGGCGAGGACCGGGTGTTCCACGAGTCGGGCGCAGGTGAGTAGGCGGGGTCAGGCACCGGCTATTCACTCCGGCTATTCACTTCTCATCGGCTGCACCTGTACACGCTCACCTCGAGTGCGACTCCTAGCGCGGCGGCTCGATG
>JANOFW010000030.1:0-8790 GCA_031413835.1 Planctomycetia bacterium | reverse complement strand
GCCGACCTCGAGGATCACGAGGACGCGCTCCAGCGGCTCCGTCAGGCGCTCGAGGCCGGTCCCCCGGCGCTCCTGCCCTCGGTGCTCGCCGTGGACGGCTTCGACGACATGACGCCGGTCGAGGAAGCGATCCTGCTGGCGCTGGCGCGGCACATCGCGCAGGCGGGCGGCGACGTGCTGGTGACCCTGCCCTACGAGGCGGCGCGAGCAGACCTCTTCGCCTCCGCCGGGGGCCTGAGGGCGCGCCTGCTCGGGGCGGGCTTCGTCGAGCAGCGCTTGGAGGGCTTCCGACGCGCGCCCGGTGGGGCGCTCGAGCGTCTGGCCCTGGGCTACGGGGGGGCCGGGGGGGCGGGCGCGTCAAGCGGCGCGAACGCGCTGCCCGATCAGGTGCAGCTGCTCACAGCGCTTGACGCCGACGACGAGGACGAGGTTGTGGCGCGCGAAGTGCGGCGACTGCTCGACGCGTCTCCTGGCGCGCCGCTCGTCCGTGGGGCGCGTGACGTGCTCGTCGTGCTGCCCGACCTGGACGGGCGTGGGCCGGGGCTGGCTCGTGCGCTCGAGCGGCTCGGGGTGCCCACGCACCGGGCGGGCGCGCGGCCGCTGGCGGCCGAGCCCTGGGTGCGGGCGCTCGAGGCGCCGCTGGCCGTTCTCGGCGGCGGCGTGAGCGCGGGCGATCTCGCGCCCGAGCGCGTGCTCGACACGCTGCGCTACCGGGCGCTGGGCGGCGACCTGAGCGTGTCGTCGGCCGCGCTGGACGCACAGGAGATGCGCTGGAGGCGGGACGGCTTCCCGGCCGACTGGGCCAGCCTGCGAGCCGCGGCCGACGAGGCGTTGCGTCCGCTGCTCGAGGTCTTCGAGGCAGAGCGCCTCCGGCTCGCTGAGGCGCGCGGCGACGTGGCCGGTCAGCTGCTGGCCGCGCTCGACCTGCTCGTGCCGCTGCCGCTCTCGGCGGGGCTCGGCCCCGACGGCACGCCGCGGGACCCTGCACGCGACCGCGCCGTCCGCGACGCGCTCGCCTCGCGCCAACGCGTCACGGCGCTCGCCCACGAGCGGCTCGAGGCCGCGGCGCGCGTGGGAGCGGCGACGAGCGGCCCAGAGGCCGCCGCCGACCTGCTCGAGGCGCTCGAGCGCGCGGCCTTCCAGGTGGGCGAGCGGCGCCTGGACGTGGTGCACCTGCTCGACCCGGAGGAGGCGCGCGGCTGGGAAGCGGCCGTGGTGATCGTGGCCGGCCTCGAGGAACGCAGCCTGCCGCGCCGGGCGCAGGAGGACCCGCTGCTGGCCGATGCCGAACGCGCGCAGCTGGCGGGGGAGGGGCTGGCCCTGCCCACCGCCAACGAGCGCGAGGCCCGCGAGCGCCGGCGCGTGCTGGCGCTGCTCACGCGCGCGAAGAAGCGCCTGATCCTCTCCTACCCCACGCTCACGCCGGAGGGCGACCCGCTCCCGCCCTCGCGCGTGATCGCCCAGGTGGCGCGGCTCGTGACGCTCGTGCTGCGGCCGCGCATCGCGCGCGTGGCGCCCGGGGCGCCGGCGCTCGTCGCCTGCCGTAGCGCCGGCGATCTGCTGCGCTTCGCCGCCGCCCGCACGGCGCGGCCCGCCGAGGCCACCGGCGAGGTCCTCCTGGCGCACGCGCTGCTGGCGCGCTTGGACCCGGGTCTGCTCGCGCGCGCGGCGCGCTGGCGCCGGGCCGCGGCGGACGCGCTGCCCCCAGGCGCGCTGGCCCGCTTCGAGGCCTCGGTCAAGGTCGTCAGCCCTTCGAAGTTGAACGAGGCGCTGACCTGCGCGCAGCGCCACTTTCTCACCCGCGTCGTGGGCGTGGAGCAGGACGAGGCTCCGGTGGGCGGGCCCGAGTTCGGCCTGCGCGAGCTCGGCAAGGTCGTCCACGCGGCGCTGCATCTGGCGCTGCGCGAGCCGGGGCTCGCGCCCCAGCAGGTGGCGGAGGCAGCGCTCGCGCGCGCGCCCGTGGAGGGGTTCGACCGCGGCGCCACGGCGGCCGAGGTGGCGCGGGTCGTCGCGCTGTTCCGGGATCGCGAGGCGGGCATCGTGGGCGAGTTCCAGCCCGACCTCGACTGGCTCGAGGGAGATCTGGGCGGCAGCGCGGGCGTCGTCGAGCTGGGTCCCGAAGGCGCGCGCTTCCGGCTTCGCGGTCGGGTGGACCGCGTGGACGTGGCGCGACGCGGCAGCCGCGCCCTCGTCGTGGACTACAAGCTCGGCAAGGACCGTCCCAAGGAGCTCGCCAAGGCCACGCGCGAGGGCCGCGACCTCCAGCTGCCGCTCTACGCGCGCGCTCTGGAGGTGGGCCACGCGCTCGAGGTCGTGGGTCTGGAGTGGGTCTCCGCGTTGGGACGCGCGCGCTGCGACCTGCTCAGCGCGGAGGCTCCCGACGAGCTCGGCCTGCGGGCCGAGGGCGCCAAGGCCAAGGTGCTGGAGCCCGGGAAGTTCCGCGCGCTGCTCAGCCTGGCCGAGAGCACGGCCGGCGACGTGGTGGCGCGCGTGCGCGCGGGCGACCACGCGCTCGAGCCGCTCTACGAGGAGGCTTGCGACGAGTGCCCGGTGCGCGCCGCCTGCCGGCCGGACCGGCAGGCCGTGTCACGCGCCGCGGCGCGCCGCAAGACCATTGCCGTGGCGGAGGAGGAGGCGTGAAGAACCCCCTCGACCTCTCCCCGGAGCAGGCCGCGGCCGCCCAGGCCCCGCTGGGCGACCTGTGCGTGCTGGCCGGCGCGGGCTCGGGCAAGACGCGCGTGCTCACGGCGCGCTTCGTCGAGCACGTCGTGGAGCACGGGCTCGCGCCGAGGTCCGTCGCCGCGCTCACCTTCACCGAGAAGGCCGCGCGCGAGATGAGGAAGCGCATCGGCGAGGCCTTCGTCAGCGTGGGGCGTCCGGCGCTGGCCCTCGAGGCCGACGAGGCGCCCATCAGCACGCTGCACGCTTTCTGCGCGCGGCTGCTCAGGCGCAACGCCGTGGTCGCGGGGCTCGACCCGTCCTTCAGCGTGCTCGACGAGAACGCCGCGCTGCTGCTCAAGGCCGAAGCCCTGGAGCGAGCCACCGAGCGGCTCGAGGCCCGCCCCGAGGCACCGGCCCTGCGCGCCGCGCTGGCGCGGCTGGCCGCGCTCAAGCCCCTGGAGACCCTGCTCAAGCTGCTTGAGCAGGTGCGTGCCGCCGGGGGCCGGGTGGAGGCGCTCGCCTGGAGGGAGGGCTCGGGGGGCCTCGCGGGCGCGCGACGGGCCGTGACGGAGGCCCGCCGGGAGCTCCAACTCTGCCTGGGAGGGTGGCTTGGCGCGCCCAAGGAGGCGCGTGAGGCGCTGGCACGGGTCGAGCGAGCCGAGGCGGGCGCCGCCGATCCCGACGAAGCGTGGCGGGCGGTGGGGGAACTCGCCATCGGTGGCAAGGGCTCGCAGCCCAGCAGGTCGGCGCGCAGCGCGCTCAAGGCCGCGCTCGAGGGTCTCGAGGCCGCGCTGCTCGACATGGAGGGCCGCGAGCGGGTGCTGCCGCACTTGAAGACGATCCTCTCCGAGATCGACCGGGCCTACGCCGAGCTCAAGGCGCGCCGCGAGGGGCTCGACTTCACCGACCTCGAGCGCGAGGCGGTCAAGCTCTTCGACCTGCTGGCCGCGCGCCGCCGCCCGGCCGAAGGGCTGCCGCGCGCGCTGCTGGTGGACGAGCACCAGGACACGAATCCGGTGCAGGAGCGCCTCTTGGCTGCCGTGCGCGCCCACGGCGTCCCGCAATTCTCCGTGGGCGACCCCAAGCAGTCCATCTACCGTTTCCGCGGCGCGGACGTGGGCGTGCTGCTGGGCGAAGAGGCGCGCGTGGGGGTCGCGAGGCAGAAGAGCCTGGCGTCCTCCTACCGGGCCACGCCGCAGCTGGTGGCGACGCTCAACGGCCTGGGCGAACGGCTCTTCGCGAACGCGGCGGCCGGCGTGCCCTTCGCGCCGCTCCTGGCCGCGGGCGCGTTCCACGGCGCGGCGAGCGGGGCCCCGCCTCCGTTCACCCTCGCCCTCCTGCGCCGGGGTGAGCAGGACGTCACGGTCGGCCGGCGGCGCGAGGCCGCGTTCATCGCGGGCTGGTTGCGCTCGATCCAGGAGGGCGGCGTGCTGCGGCGCCTCGAGGGGGATCGCCGTCCCCTTGTCTGGGGCGACTGCGCCATCCTGCTGCGCGCGCGCAGCGACCTTGCGCTCTACGAGCAGGGCCTGACGGCCGCGGGCATCCCGTTTCGGGTCCATCGCGGGCGCGGCTACCTGGAGGCCGAGGAGATCGAGGCCCTGCACCACGCGCTGCGCGTGGTGCACAACCCGAGCGACCGCCACGCGCTGGCCTGCTTCGTGCGCGGTCCGGCGTTGGCCGCCAGCGACGCCGACCTGCTCGCCTGGTTCGTCCCGGGCACGGATCCCTGGACGGCCTTGAGCGCGGACACGCGGCCGCGGGTCACGGAGGTGGTCACGGCGGTCGGGGACCTGCGGCGGCTCTCGGCGCGCGGCGACCTGCCCGAGGTGGTGGGGGCCGCCGTGGAGAGGCTGGGACTGTTGACGGCAGCGCTGGCCCAGCCCGACGGCGCGCGGCGCGCGGCCAACCTGCGGCGCGCCGTGGGGCTGGCGGCCGAGCTGGCCGAGGCCGGGCGTCACGACCTGGCGGCCTTCCTACGGCACCTCGAGCTGCTCGGGAGCCTCGAGGTCGAGCAGGCCGAGGCGCCGGCGCTGGGCGACGATGGCGACGCGGTCACGCTGCTCACGGTGCACGCGGCCAAGGGACTGGAGTGGCCGGTGGTGGTGCTGGCCGACGCGGGGCGGGGGCCGCCCCCTTCGGCCCCGGCGTTCCTGCTGGAGGGCGCCGAGAGGGTGGCGCTGCGCCTGCGCCACGAGCTCGAAGGCGAGGGCAGTCCCTGCGCCGGGCTGCAAGAGCTCATCGAGCGTGACGGAGCGGCCGCAGAGGCCGAGGCGCTGCGCCTGTTGTACGTGGCCATGACGCGTGCCGAGCAGCACCTGCTGATCACCGCGACGCACCAGGGTCCAACCGCCACGGGAGAGCCCAAGGGAGCCCTGGGCTGGGCCCGGAGACTCTTCGCGGCGCTGCGCCTCGACCTCGAGGAAGGGCGCCGCGACGTCGCCGTCGAGGACGGCCTGGCCGCCGTGTGGATCGAGGAGGCGCCGCCTGAGCTTGTGCCCGTCGCCGGGCCCGCGCCGGACGTGGGCGCCCCCTCGGCTTCGATCGAGGCCGACGCCCAGGCACACCTCGCGCGGGTGGCCCTGGCGCCGTCGCCGCTGGGCGGCACGCGCTACGTCGTCTCGGTCAGCGAGCTGCTCACCTTCGCCGCCTCGCCCGCCGACCTCTACCGGCAGCGCCTGCTCCCCCGCGACCGGCCTTTAGCCTCCGTCCGCGAGCGCGTACGAGGACCCTCGAAGGAGCGCGAGGCCGGCGAGCCTGACGTCTCCGAGGAGCGCCGCTTGCTCCTCGAGGAAACCCGCGCGGGTTGGGACGAGCCCGCCGTCCCGGGCGGGCTCGATCGCGCGGCGCTGGGGCGCTCCGTGCACCTGGCGATCGAGCGCTGGGTGCCCGGGCGGCCCGTGGGCGAGGCGCTCGAGGGCGTGCTGGAGGCCGGGCACGAGGGGCCGGTCCCGCCCGGCGCTCGCGCGCTGGCAGCCGAGATGCTGGCGCGCTTCGAGACGAGCGCGGTCGCGCACGACCTCGCCACGGCCGTGGCCGCGGGAGGCGACCAGCGTCGCGAGGCGGCCTTCCACGCGCGCGTGCGCTTCCCCGCCGGGGCGACGGTGGCTGGCTTCGAGCACCTGCTCGTGCGCGGCACCATCGACCTGTGGCTTCCTCGGGCGGGCGGCATCTGGATCGTGGACCACAAGACCAACATGCGCAGCGCCGCGCATCCCACGCCGGCGAGCCTGGCCGCCTACTACGCGCCCCAGCTGCGGCTCTATGCGCTCGCTGCCGAGCGGCTGCTGGGCGGGGACGTGGCGGGCGCCGCGCTGCTGCTGCTCGATCCTGGCTGGGGACCCACGGCGCTCGAGGTGCCCATCGACGTCTCCGGCCCCGCCCTCGAGGAGACGCGCCGCCTCTGCCAGGCCTTCGCCGAGGCCGAGCGCGTCGATCGCTGGCCCGCCGATTGGCGGGATCTGCTTCGCTGAGCGTGCACTCGGCTCGCTCGCGTTCCCCGATGCGATGCCCCTCCAGAACTGTTGTGGCTCACGCCGCAGCTGTGAGCCGCGGAGGAGCTCGATGAGCCCGTCACCCGACACCGCCGCGCTGGATGGGGTGCGGAGGGCCGCCGCGGAGGACGCCGTGTAGTCTTCCTACATCAGGACGACGCGGTGGCCCGAGCGCCCCCAGCCCAGCGCGGCGCGCGTCCGTGTACCCAGGGCTCTCGCTCACGTAGGCTCTTGGGATGGGCCGCATCCGCACCTTCGAGGGCCTCACCTGCCTCGTGACCGGGGCCAGCAGCGGAATCGGGCGCGAGATCGCGCGCGAGCTGGCGCGGCGCAAGGCCCGGGTGGTGATCACCGCGCGGCGCGCGGAGCGGCTGCACGAGCTCTCGGCCGAGCTCAAGGTCTTGGGCGCGCCCTTCGTGCAGGTCCTCGCTGCCGACCTCGAGCACGCCGAAGAGGTCGAGCTCTTGGCGCGTGAGGCCGAGGTCCATGCCGGTCCCATCGACGTGCTGGTGAACAACGCCGGCTTCGCCGTGCCGGGGCTCTTCGCGAAGAGTGATCTGGCGCGCACGCTCTCCATGATCCGCGTCAACGTGGACGCCGCCGTGGCGCTGGCGCATCTGCTGCTGCCGGGGATGCTCGCGCGCGACCGGGGCGGGATCCTGACCGTGGCCAGCGTGGCCGGCTTCTCGGCCTCGCCCGTGCAGTCCGCCTACGGCGGCACGAAGGCCTTCCTGCGCGTCTGGAGCCACAGCCTGCACGCCGAGTTGAAGCACACCCGCCTGGCCATCACGGCCCTGTGCCCCGGGGTGACCGACACCGAGTTCTTCGAGGCGGCCGGCTTCTCCAAGATGAGTGGCTTCCTGCGCTGGCGCGCCGACGCCGCCAAGGTGGCGAGGAAGGGCGTGGCGGCCTTCGCCAGGGGCAAGATGCAGCTCGTCCCCGGCGGCGCGAACAAGCTGCTCATGTTCGCCCGACGCTTCACCAGCGAGCGGTTCGCCGCCATGACGGCGCGGCGCCTGATGATGGGGCGCACCAAGGGGTTGCGCAGCCGGCCTCCGCACGAGGGGACGGCGCAGGGGGGGACGGCCCACGAAGGAGACTCGGCGTGAAACCGGTGAATTGCCGCGCGCGTCAAATGGGGGCCATGAACCCTGCCCTCACCCTGCCCCTGCTGCTCGTGGTCGCGTTGGTAGGCACCGCCTGCCTGGCCTGGGGCGGCCTCAAGCCCCCGGAGAGCGCTGTGTCGCCTGCATCCCCGCCTCCTGCTTCCACACCCCCTGCTTCCCCGCCTCCTGCTTCCACACCTCCTGCCTCCACGCCCCTGGGTCCCACGGTCGTGAAGACGGAGGCGGAGTGGCGCAAGCTGCTGACGCCGCTGCAATACGCCGTGCTGCGCGAGAAGGGTACCGAGCGCGCCTTCACCGGCGAGTACACCGACGTGACCACGCTCGGCACCTACTGCTGCGCGGGCTGCGGGGCCGAACTGTTCCTCTCCGACGCCAAGTTCCACTCCGGCTGCGGCTGGCCCTCCTTCTTCCAGCCGCTCGACGACGCGCGCCTCACCCAGATCGTGGACGAGAGCCACGGCATGACGCGCACCGAGGTGACCTGCAAACGTTGCGGTGGTCACCTGGGCCACGTCTTCGACGACGGCCCGGCGCCGACCCATCTGCGCTTCTGCATCAACTCGGCCTCGATCAAGCTCAAGGCAGCCGCGAAGCGCTGAGGGCTGGGCGAAGCCGAGGGTTCAGGCGTGGGGGGGGCGCGGGGGGGCGACGGACGCGCTCTCACGATCTGGCGTGACCTCGGGAGCCCTGCCGGCGGAGATCCCATGGCGGGTGCGCGCGTGCGTGCCGCCACAGGAGGCGTACCATGGACTACGTGACCCTACCCAACCCCAGAGGTCTGCTGCGGATCGAGGACTTCGACGTGGAGGACTCGCCGTATCGGGAGTGCGAACTGTGGCGTGGCGTGGCCCAGGTGCGCGAGCCCAGCGGCGGGGGGGCGGGGGTCGTCGCCACGCGCATCGCGACCCTTCTCACGCGTACCGCCGGGGTGGAGGAGAAGGGGTGGGTCACGTCGGGCGAGACGGGCTTCCTCTTGGCGCGCGACCCCGACCTGATGTTGGCGGCGGACGCGGCCTTCACCTCGAAGGCGCGCCTGCCCCAGGTGCCGGCCCAGGGCTTCTGGCCGCTGGCCCCCGACTTCTGCGCCGAGGTGCGTTCCCCCGCGGACACCTGGAGGAGCGTGCTTGCCAAGTGTGGCGTCTGGATCGGGGCAGGAGTGCGTGTGGTGTGGGCTGTGAACCCCAGGTCGCGCGAGGTGGTCGTGTTCCGCCCGGGGGAGCCTGAGCGAGTGGCCCGGGCCAGCGAGCGGGTCGCTGCGGCGCCCGCGCTGCCGGAGTTCGTGGTCGAGGTGGCGGCGCTCTTCCGCGGGATCTGCTAACGGGGCGGTCGCAACTCTGTTACGCGGCCGCACGCCGCGCTGGGCTGGGGGCGCTCGGGCCACCGCGTCGTCCTGATGTAGATAGACTACACGGCGTCCTCCGCGGCGGCCCTCCGCACCCCATCCAGCGCGGCGATGGCGTGCGGATGACCTCTCGAGCCCCTTCGGGGCTCGCAACGCCCTTGACGGTTCT
>JANOFW010000029.1:0-10178 GCA_031413835.1 Planctomycetia bacterium | reverse complement strand
TGTTCGCCGAGGCGAGCGCGACGCAGGCAGCCAGCGGCAACAACCCGGAAGCGCGCAAGACAGCGGCCGGGCAGCTCGAGGGTGCCGTGCTGCACTACTTGCGCGTGACCGAGCTCTACGGCGACCGGGCCGACCGCTCCGACCTCTACGACGCCCGGGTCTCGGCCGCGCGCGTCTTCGCCGCCATCTTCGGCCTGACGAACGAGGCGGACTGCGACGCGGGGAAGAACGCCCTGCGCTTCTACGCCGAGGCGAGCAAGATGCTGGGCGGCGGCGTCGAGCGCAGCCAGGTGAACCGCGAGTACCAGGATCTGAAGACCCGGGTGGACAAGGCCTGCGCCAAGCCCGAGCCCGCCGCCGAGAAGCCGCCCGAGAAGCCCAAGTAGCCCCGGGGGGCCGTGCCGCGTGGGGCTGGCGTCGGTCCTGAACCGTCCGGGTCGGCTGGGTGCGCTGTGGCGCTCGGCCTACGAAGCCGGTTACATGCTGCTGTGCGCGCTGGTGCTGCTCCTGTTTCGCCCGCTGTTCGGCGTGCGGCGCGTGGGGCCGCCACCGCGACTGCCGCACGGGGGCCTGCTGCTGTGCGCCAACCACACCAGCTACCTCGACCCCGCGTTCCTCCAGCTGGGGCTGCGTCGACGCGTCACGTTCCTGATGACGAACGAGTTCTACGCGCGTCCCGCCGCGCACTGGTTCTTCGCGCTGGTGGGCGCCATCCCGATGAGCGCGGGCCGCATGGGGCACGCCGGCCTCAGGCGCGCGGCGGCGCACCTCAAGCGCGGCCACGTGGTGGCGCTGTTCCCGGAGGGACGCCTCTCGCGTGACGGCCGGCCCGGACCCGCACATCGCGGGGTCGGCTTCCTGGCGCGGCGCACGGGCGCGCTGGTGGTGCCGGCCGGGATCCGGGGCGCATTCGAGGTCTGGCCGCGAGGGGCAGGTTGGTTTCGGCACGGGTCCGTTCGCGTGCTGTTCGGATCTCCCCTGGCCTGGAGCGCCCAGCCCGGGGTGGAGCCCAAGGAGCAGGAGCGTGCCTTCGCCCGCCAGGTCATGGGGCGGATCACGGCGCTGGTAGCCCTGCCGGCGCCGCCCCCCGTGCCCCCCGCCGAGGCCCGCCCCCCGGGCCCCCCGGTTTCGCACTGAGGTGACGTTCACCCGGCGCCACACGCACTGTTGAGCAGCGGGGTCGGGCCAGTCGATAGGACGACCGCAGGGCTTCCGTCGGCGCTGGGCCGACCGGAGACGGCCCTGCGTTCCCCGAGAACCGGGCCCATGGCCTCCGACGTGCTCCTCGGCCACATCCTGCTCGGCCGCTACCGGCCGCTACGGCTCCTGGGCGCGGGCGCCCACGGGCGGGTGTACCTCGCCGAAGACCTCGTGCGCGGCGGCGAACGAGTCGCGCTCAAGCTGGTGGAGGGGCTGATCGGTGGCGGCGGGGACGACCCCGCGCAGCGCGAGCTGCGCTGGTTCCGCCACCCCGCGTGGGCCGAGATCCTCGATGGCGGGCGCTGCGGCCAGTACGACTGGTTCCAAGCCACGCGCTACGTCGAAGGGCGCAGCCTCGAGCAGCTCGAGGGCGCGCAACCCGTGGAGGCCGTGTGGCGCTTCCTGGAGGACGGCGCGCGGGTGCTGCGCGCGCTGCACCGCCGGGGGCTGATCCACTACGACGTGACGCCCGGCAACTGGCTCGTCGAGGGCCCGCCGGACGCACCGCGCTACGTGCTGACCGATGGCGGCCTGGCGCACCTCGGGCCCGTGCACGGGTTCGCTCGCGGCTCGCCCATGTACATGGCGCCGGAGGTCACGGAGGACAAGCCGCACGATCAGCGCGTGGACCTCTACTCGCTGGGGCTGGTGGCGTACCGGCTGGCGACAGGGGAGGCCCCGCACACGGGCGGCGCCGGCGACGTGCTCGGACGCCGACGTCGCGACCCGGCGCCGCACGCCAGCACGCGCCGCGTGGACCTGCCGGCCGCGCTCGACGCCGTGATCGCCGACCTCCTGGCGCCCGACCCCGCGCGGCGCATCGCCGACGGTGACGCCCTGCTCGCGCGGCTGGCAGCAGCCCGTCCGGACACGCTCGACGTGCTGCCAGCCGAGGCCGTGGCGGCGGCCACCAGCGGGTCGCTGGTGGGCCGAGACGACGTGCTCGAGCGCTTCGGACGTTCGCTACGCGCCCTGGCGGAGCACTTGCCCAGCGACAGCGAGGGCACGAGCCGCTCGCGCCCGGCGCCCGAGCCGGTGCTGCTGCTCGAAGGCGCGCCCGGGGCAGGCGCGACGCGTCTGGCCCGTGAGTTGGCCACCCTCGCACGCCAGGCCGAGATCCCGGTGCTGCTCCTGGCCGGACGCGAAGGCACGCCGGACCGCCGCAACCCCCTGCGCCGCCTCGTGGACGGCCTGGTCACGCTGCATCGTCCAGAGGGAGATCCCCGCCCCGCGAGCGCCCTGGCGTCGCGCGCCGCCGACGGCGACGCCGACGCCTCGGCGCACGCCCAGGGCCGCGCGATCGAGCGCTTCCTGATGGTGATCGAGGAGACGGCCGCCCGCACGCCCCTGGTGCTCGTGGTGGAGGACTTCTCCGATCTGCCCCCGCTGGCGCAGGAAGCCGTGCGTGTGCTGTCGCGCCACCTGCTGGGCCGCGCCGAGCGCGTGACCGGCCAGACGCCGCTGCCGTTGGCGATCGTGGTGGATCTCGGCCAGGAACCCGCCGAGCGCCTCGTCAACGCCGATGCCCTGGACCCGCGGCACGCGGTCGTGGTCCTCGCACCGCTCGACCTGGACGCGATCGCTGCGCTGTGCCGCGATCGCTTCCCTGGGCTCGACCTGCCGCAAGCCGACCTCGCCGCCCTGCTGGCGGCCTCGGATGGCCAGCCCGCCCATCTCGCCACGCTGCTGGCCGAAGCCTACCGCCGCGGCGATCTCAAGCGGGACGCCGGCTCCTGGAGCTGGGATACCACGCGCCTGGCCTCCTACGGCCCGGTGCGCCGCCTGCCCCCGACCATCGGCGAAGCGCTGCGCACGGCGAGCCCCGCGCTGCGCACGCTGCTCGACCGTCTCGCGCTGGCCGAGGCGGAGGCGCCCCTCGCGAGCGTCCGCGCCCTCTGGAGCCGTCTGGCGTCCGGCGACATCCCCAGCACGCCGCTCCTCTCGGTGCGCGAGCACGGGGACACCGTGGTGCTCGCCCTCGCCACGCCGGCCCTGCGTCGCGCCCTCCTGGCCCAGCTCGACCCCACGTCGCGCCGCGCCGCGGCCGAGGACCTCCTCGCCGCCCTCGATGCGCACCTCGATCCGCGCACGCTCCTCGATCGCCTCGCCCTGCGCATCGACATCGGCCGTCCCGACGAGGCCCTCACGCTCGCCTACGACGCCCGCGCCCGCCTGACCTCCGACCAGCGCCAGGCCTTCCAGCCTCTGCTCCTGCGCATCGTCCAGTCCGCCGAGCACCTGCTGACCTCCGCCGCGCCGCGCTCGCAGCTCATCGCCCTCCTTGACCACGGCACCGACGCCGCCACCCTCGCCCGCCTGGTCGCCCCCCACCTGCCGCCGACCGCCGACGAGCTCCCCAACGTGCTCATCTTGGCACGCGTACTGGATGGGGCGGTGGACTTCGTTGCTGCCGTTACCCTCCTTGAAACGCACTCAGCGACTGCAACGGCCGACACCGCCTGCGCTGCAGAGATACAGGTACGCTTGGCCCGGGCCCTGTTCGCTCTCCGCCGGCCCACGGACGCCGCCCCCTCACTTGCGCGCGCCCGGGCCCACCTGCAGCGCCTGAGGCCGCGCACAGAACTGCACCGACGCCTTGTTGTGGACTACCTCAAGGTGGTTGCCAACGATCACTACGACACGGGTCGCCTAACTGCCGCGCGTCACGCTCTCGAGGCCGCACGGCGCATCACCCGGCCCATGCGAGCCCACGCGCTTCATGTGACCGTACTGAACAACCTCGGTCTCGTCCATCGCGCAGCGGGGAACTACAAGGAAGCAGAGCGCGCACTTGAACATGCGCTGCGGCTTCGCCTACGCCTTGGTGACCTGGCAGGCACGATCAACGGGCAGTACAACCTCGCGCTGCTTCATCTTGATGATGGGAGCCCGGCTCGGGCAGCGGCAAGACTACAGCAGGCTGCCCGCATGGCCTCACGCCACGGCCGGCTACCCCAACTCATCGCAGTACTCGGACAGCTAGGCATTGCCCTCGACCAGCAGAACAGCCCTGCCCCCGCTCTCGCCTGCCTAGGTCGAGCACTGCGCGTCGGCGCCCGCTGCGATCAAGTCCAACGCGCGGCACAGGTCGCCTACCACCAGGCACCCCTTGCAGCGGTAATGGGGGCCCCCGATGCCTGCCACGCCGCATTGATGTTCTCTGCCAGTGCCGCGCGGCGGCGGGCATTCCGTGATGCGCGCGGGCTCCACCATCTCGCCGTGTTGAGCACAGCTCTCGTCCTTGGTCAGGCGGAGCCAGCCAACAGGGCCTTTAAGCGAGCTGCGCGGCACGCGGCCACGCTCCAGGGTACTGATCGCACGGTGCTTGCTCTACTGGGCGCCGCGGCCCTGGGCGTGCTTCCGCGGTTGGCTGGTGCCGCTTCGGTTCGACCCCTTCCCGGGGAGCGGCTCCGCGATGCCTACAGGCTGGCCGTGACCGTACTGCGCCTCAAGACTCGCAGCGCCACGACATCGAGGTTGTACCCGCTCCTCGCCGACTTTGCAGCAGCGCCCCATCGCATGGGGCCTGGCGAGCGCCGGATCGTCCTCGAGTTGCTGCTGCGCCAGCACGTGCCCAGTGGGAGGCCCGCGCACCCGCCCCTATGGCGGAGCCTGACCGAGACGTTCGCACGCCTCGGTAGCGGAACGCTCCAAGCCGCGCGCTTTGCCGCACATCACGCCTGCCTAGACGAATCCCTCCCCAGTTCCGCGCGCGCTGAGGCCTTCTCTCGCGCACTAACGCATGTGCCGATGTCGCTGGCTGCGCTGCCCCGCGCGCTGCGCACTGCGCCCACCGAACATGTGCAGTGTGCCCGCGTGCTGTCGCAGGATCAGAAACACTCGTCCCCTCACGCGCCCACACCGTCCGACCTTCACGCCCTGGCTCACAGACTACTCTTGACCACGGACCGGCCACCGCAACGCGGCGCGCGTCGCGAGGAGGCCCTGCGACAGGTCCTGGCCGCCACATCACGCATGGAGCCAAACGCACAGTTGGAGGCGCTCCTAGAGCGCCTGACGCGGAGCACGGCGGAGATCACGGGCGCCCAGCGCGCTTGCGTGGTCCTCATCGAGACCGATCCGCCTGGCCAGATGCGCGTCGCCACGAGCGTGACGGCGGCTGGTGTAGCCCTTACAGACCAGGATCTCTCGCACACGGTCATCCAACGCGTGCTGGCCTCGCGCAAACCCCTGTTGTTGCACGATGCGTTCAGCGACGACGAGTTGCTGGGCCGCCCCAGCATCACGGCACTGGCCCTGCGTTCCATCCTGTGCGTGCCGATGCTGCGTGATGGCGCGCTGCTCGGCGTGATGTACGCCGACAGCAGCGCCGGCGCGGGCAGCTTCGACCAAGCGGACCTGGAGGTGTTGACGCTGTTGGCCGACCAGGCCGCGGCGGCCATCGACACCAACCGGCTCGTGAGCAAGCTACAGAAGGCCTATGCAGAAGTGCGTACGATGCAGGACCGGCTCGTGAAGACGGAACGACTGCGCGTGCTGGGCGAAGTCAGCAGCGGCGTGGCGCATGAGTTCAACAACCTGCTCACGGCCATCCTGGCCCGGGTCCAGCTCATGGGTCTGACCGTGCCTGACAAGGAGCAGCGCGCCCATCTCGCGCTCATCGAGAAGGCCACGCTGGATGCGGCCGGGGTTGTGCGTCGGCTCCAGACGTTCAGCCGGCAGCAGCGTACAAACGCGTTCGTCTCGGTGCCCGTGGCCGAGGTGTGCACGGACGCGATCGAATTCCTGCGGCCCTTGTGGGGCACCCGGCGCCGCCACGGTCGCCCACCCATCTCGGTCAGGCTCTCCTGTGACCCCGGCCTGCGGGTGACGGGCAACCCCACCGAGCTGCGCGAGGTGTTGACCAACCTGATCAAGAACGCCCTGGATGCCCTCACGGACCGAGGCGGGCTGATCATGGTGCAAGTGGCGGTACAGGCCGATGGTATCGAAGTCCGTGTTCACGACGACGGAGTCGGGATCCCGCCCGAGACCCTGGCGAAGGTCTTCGATCCATTCTTCACGACAAAGGGCGAGGGCGGGACGGGCCTGGGCCTGTGCCTCAGCCAGCGCATCGCGGAACAGCACGGAGGCGAGTTGACGCTGGAGTCCTCCCCCGGGAGCGGCACCACGGCGACCCTGCGCCTGCCCCTGCACGCAGCCACGGCGCTACCGGACGGCGGCTCGGCGGCCGGGCCAGTCTCCCAGCTGGGGGAGAAGCCGGTCCGCATCCTCATCGTGGACGACGACTCCGACGTGCTGCGGCCCCTCTGCTCCTATCTGGAGCGCTCAGGCTACTCCGTAGTGGCCGCCAAGGATGCCTTCGAGGCCTTGGAGCAGCTCAAAGAGGAGGCCCCCGATGTGCTTCTGACCGACATCGGAATGCCGAACATGGACGGTCTCGAACTGTGCCGCCGGGCAATGCTCCTCCGGCCCGCACTGCCTGTGGTCCTAATGAGTGGCTGGGCCTCGGATGTCGATCCGGCAAAGGCCCGCGCTGCGGGTGCTCAAGCGCTACTGGCCAAGCCCTTCGCCATGCAGCAAGTGGCGGCCCTTCTGAGCCGCCTCTCCCAGCCTGGGCTTGCGTCTCGCACTTAGGGCCTCAGCCGACGTACAGGCTCTGACCTACTCCCACGCGGCGTTGCGATCACCCGTGAGGAAGACTTCGTCCCCAACCCGGACAAGAAGTTGTCCCAACGCAGCGCCCACGACCGGAGTGACGAAGAACGAACTCGTCACTACCCCGGCTGCCACCACTGATCCGCCTGCAGCGAGCGCGGTGTAGGGACGGCCTGCCCCATTCACGATCGTGAGTACGCCCGTCGGACCCTGCGCAGCGTAGTCGCATGCGATGCCGTCGCTGGCGGCCAAACTCGCAACCGGGGCGATCCCCGCCAAGAGCGCCAAGGCGGTGAGACTGAGGAGTCGAATCATTGGGAGTTCCTTCCCGAAGAGGAATACGGACGTCCAAATTCTAGGACGAGCGTCCAACGACTTCAACTCTCGCGTTGATAATTATGGGCGAACATAGCACAAACACCACCTAGTTGCTTGTGCCCCCATGGTCGGGTATAGGCCAGCCCATGGCTGGGCGCCCGCTCCTAGTGGTTCGACAATCGCGCCTCGGAGATGCGCCCGTGCTCGGCATCGGCCAGCACGCGGCACGCTTGCTGCGCGCACCTGTTAGGTCTCGCGTGGTACTCAAAGTCGACGAGATCGCCTCCCACGGATTGGCTCTCGTCGCTCTCCTCTGGCGAGCGCGTCGTTGCGACCGGCCAGCTCCAGCACTCCTTGCCTTGGAGATAGACCCGCGCATCCCCGTGCACCGGGCTGTTCTCGCCGCCCTCCTCGTTCTGACTGATGTGACCGAGAGGTCGCGAGCCACCGTCGAGGCGGCAGCGCGGAGTTTCCCCGACAGCCCACAGGGTGTGGGGCTGCGGTGGGCCGGATCGCTTTGGCTGGCCGGCCGCTACGAGGCTGCGCTAGTGCACATTGCACATCTCCTCAAGCGACGCCCCAACCGAGCGGTTCTTGCCTCGGCGGCAGTTCAGCGCCTGGCGAACTACTGGCCTCGCACCTCTCGGGAAGCGTCGCTCATGGGCACTGTCGCTCGTAGCGTGGCCCAGGCGCTGTCCAGCCTCCCCCAAGAGCTTCAGGGCGTCTACGTCGAGATCGTGCGCGCAAGAGCGACTGGAGGAATCCCCAACTCACGCATTGTGCATACTGCGCACACCGCCGCTGGGCCAGCTGAACGCCTGCTGCTGCGAGCGCTATATGCCTCCTGCGTCGCCCAGCACTGCGCTGGGCTGCCGGGGATGTCGTTCACGCGCCAGTTGCGCGCAGCCGAGCTCGGCACGTCTCTGGCTCGTCGTGCGGGTCTACGAGCCTTGGAACGCACATCCAACTCGTTCTCCCGTATCTGCCGCGGCAGTGCCGACAGAGATGCTGCGGGCGACTGGCGTGCCCGCCGTAATGCACTCGCCCGGAACAACGATGGCGCATGGGTCTGCGCAAGTACAGCGTGCCAGGCATTCGGCCTAGTGGGCACCATTCCGTTCTGGCAGGTTCGAGCACTGGTCCGCATTTACATCACGCGCCCCGGGCAGAGTGGCGTTCGCTGGGGCTATGATCCGGCGGAGATGCGGGCAGTTTTCCGCCCAGCCCGCCCACCCGAGCAATGCGTGCCTACTGGCCTCCGTGGGAGATGCGAGACCGCAATCGCGAATGCGCTGGAGAACCGCTTCGCGCGGGTCGCGTGGATGGGGAACAGCGGACTACAGCGTGACCGCGCATACTTGCACCGCCTGTCGTTGGGCCTGCTCGCCCCCACATCGAGCTCCGTGTCCTGGACGGACGGTGGGGCTGGGCGCCCTGGCTTTCTCGCCCACATGTACTCCATTGCTCGGCAGTCACGCACGATTGAGGTCAATGTGCTTGAGCCAGCGTGGTGTCGCGAGGGGGCCATCGACAAGGCCTGCCTCAGCGTGATGCAGAGCGGGATCTTCACTGACCAGGAAGCGCGGTTGCTAGAGGTTGCGGCTTCGAACGAAGTCTGCTGGTCCCGGCGGCTGGTGGTGTGCATCTGCTTGGCGAAGGTGCGGATGCGGACGGCGGATGTCGTGGGGGCGACGCGGGCGCTGGCGCAGGCCGTGGAGGCGTATCGGGGATTCGTGCGGCTGCAGAAGCGGCAGCGGGTGGCGGAACGGCCGGTGCTGCTGCGGGACTACGAGGAGTTCTGCGCGCGCGTCCTGGCGGCCTTCGAGCCGCCCGTGCCGGCGGGACGCGATCCGGTGGCTGCGGTCGCGCGCCTGGGTCGAGGGTTGCCCGTGCCGCCGCGGGCGAAGCCGCAGCGAGCGATCGATGCGCTCGATGCGCTGGTGGCGATCGGGCGGGCCGGCGATGCGACGGCGTTCGAGGAGCGGGTTGCGCACGAGCTGGCGCGGATGCTGGGCGGACGCGTGCTGCTGCACTACGTGCCGGGGGGCTACCGGCAGCGCGAGGACCAGAGCGTCCACACGTTGTCGATGTGGACGATCCGGCGCCTGGTGGCCGAGCGGCGCCTCAAGGCGTGGCGCGTGCGCCGTCGGCCCGAGTTCTGGCGTCCTGAGCAGCGCAGAGCGCGCGGCCTGCTGAGCGTCCCGCTCGGGGCCGGCCTCGTGGTGGTCGCACGCGGACGGCGCTTCCGGGGCAGCGAGGTGCGCGCGGTGCGCACCGTGCTGCGGTTCCTGGAGCTGCGCCTGAGCACGCCGACCCACGTGCCCCTGCCGCTCCGCGAGCCGCTGCCGGGCACGCAGCCGCTGCCGACCGTGGCCGAGGGCCTGGTGGGTCACTCTCCCGCATGGCGCGCGATCTTGGACCAGGTGCGCCGCGCGGCCCCGACGACCTGCTCCGTCGTGCTGCTGGGCGAGACGGGGACCGGCAAGGAGCGCCTGGCGCGCGCGATCCACGCCTTCTCGGGACGCGGCCACGCCGCGTTCGTGCCCATCAACTGCGGCGCGCTGCACCCCGAGCTCGTCGCCTCGGAGCTCTTCGGCCACGTGCGCGGCGCGTTCACCGGCGCGGACCGCGCGCGCGACGGCCTCTTCGTGGAGGCCGACGGCGGCACCCTGTTCCTCGACGAGATGGGCGACATGCCCCCGCCGCTCCAGGTGGCGTTGCTGCGCGTGCTCGAGGAGCGCCAGGTGACGCCCGTGGGCAGCGTCCGGACGCGCAGCGTGGACGTGCGCGTCGTGTGCGCGACGAACCGGGACATCGAGGCCGACGTGCTCGACAGCCGCTTCCGCGAGGACCTCTGGCATCGGCTCAACGTGTTCGCGCTGCGCCTGCCGCCGCTGCGCGAGCGCCTCGACGACCTGCCGCTGCTCGCTCTCCACATGTTGGCCCGCATGCCGGGCAAGAAGCGGCTGCACCCCGACGCCACCGAGGTCCTGGCCCGCTACCGCTGGCCCGGCAACATCCGCGAGCTCGAGAACGTCCTG
>JANOFW010000028.1:0-9390 GCA_031413835.1 Planctomycetia bacterium | reverse complement strand
CGAGCCCCGCCACCGGCACGTCCGATCGGCCGAGCCGCTCCAGCGCCCGGTCGACGATTCGCCCGCGGTCGGAGCCTTCGGCGGCCACGCCCAGCAGCGCGGTCAGCATGGCCTCGCGGTCGATGTCGGCGACCTCGGTCGTGGCATCTGCCACCGCTCGCCACGCGCCGGCTAGGAAGTCGGCCTGGGGGTAGAGCGTGTCGTCGAGGTCGAACAGGATGACGTCGAGGAGAGGAGCGGCGCCCACAGCGCCAATCCTACCCTTGGGTGCGCCGCGGCCCACCCCGCACACGTGGCGGCACCGCCCGAGCTCCTCTCCATGCCGCCATGGGTCGGAGGGGGGCGAGGCCGGCTCGGAAGCCCGTTCCCCCCGACAGGCGCCTAGGCCTGTGCGATGACGGCGATCTCGACGCGAGCCCCCTTGGGCAGAGCCGCGGCCTGGGTGGTCACCCGCGCGGGCGGTTCGTGCGGGAAGCGCTTGGCATAGACCTCGTTGACCCGGGCGAAGTCGGCGAGGTCGGCCAGGAACACATCACAGCGGACGGCGCGGGCCAGGCTCGTGCCGGCGGCCGTCAGGACCGCCTCGAGGTTCGCCAGCACCTGCTCGGTCTCGCGGGCGGCGTCGCCGCCGCCCACCAGGGCCCCGCCGACCGGGTCCAGGGCGATCTGCCCGGCGGTGAACACGAAGCCCCCCGCCTTCACCCCCTGGCTGTAGGGGCCGATGGCGGCGGGGGCCCGGGGGGTGGAAACCACGACGCGCCCGGTCACGGCGGCCCCTCCGGGAGGTGGCAGGCGGCCCACTGGCCCGGGCGGTGCTCCTTCAAGCCGGGCGCCTCGGTGGCGCAGCGCTCGAAGGCCTTGGCGCAACGGCTGCGGAAGGGGCAGCCGACGAACTCGATGGTCGGGCTGGGCATCTCGCCCGTCAGCCGGATCCTGTGTCGCGTGGCCTCCACCAGCGGGTCGGGCACGGGCACGGCGGAGAGCAGGGCCTCGGTGTAGGGGTGGAGCGGGGCGGCGTAGAGCACGTCGCGCGGGGCCAGCTCGACGATCCGGCCCAGGTACATCACGGCCACGCGGTCGCTCATGTGGCGCACGACGGCCAGGTTGTGGGCGATGAACAGGTAGGTCAGCCCGATGCGGCGCTTCAGGTCCTCGAGCAGGTTGAGCATCTGCGCCTGCACGGAGACATCGAGGGCCGAGACCGGCTCATCGAGCAGCAGGAGCTCGGGCTCGACCGCCAGGGCCCGCGCCACGCCCACGCGCTGTCGCTGGCCGCCCGAGAACTCGTGCGGGTAGCGTCGGCGCATGGAGGTGTCGAGCCCGACCAGCGTCAGCAGCTCGCAGACGCGCGCATCCTGCTGCCCAGGCTCGACCAGCTTGTGGATCGTCAGCGGCTCGCCCACGATCGAGGCCACCGTCATGCGCGGGTTGAGCGAGGCGTAGGGGTCCTGGAAGACCATCTGCATGCGGCGGCGCAGGGGCCGGTAGACCGCGGCCGAGGCGCCTGCGATCTCCTGGCCGTCGAAGACGATCGAGCCGGAGGTGGGCTTGACCAGCCCCACGATGCTGCGCGCCACGGTGCTCTTGCCGCTGCCCGACTCGCCCACGAGGCCCAGGGTCTCGCCGCGCCGGAGGTCGAACGAGACGCCGTCCACGGCGCGCACGACGCCCTTCTCGAGCGGGAAGTGAACGCGCAGGTCGGCGACCGAGAGCAGCGTGTCGGTGGCCACGGTCATCGCACGGCCTCGATCGGTAGCACGCAGCGCGCCTCGCGGCCCGGGCCCCGCGGCGTGAGGGGCGGGTCGCCCCGCTCGCACTCGGGACGCTTGAGGGCGCAGCGCGGCAGGAACGTGCAGGCCTGGAAGGGCCCGCGGTCCAGGCGCGGGGGCAGGCCGGCGATGTTGGCCAGCCGGGCGTGCGCGGCGCCGTCCAGGCGCGGCACGCTGGCCAGCAGCGCGGCGGTGTAGGGGTGCGCGGGGCGGGCGAAGAGCTCCCTCGTGGGGGCCTGTTCCACGACGCGCCCGGCGTACATGACCAGCACCCGGTCGCAGGTGCCGGCCACCACCCCCAGATCGTGGGTGATCAGGATCACCGCCATGCCGCGTTCGCGCCTCAGGTCGCCGATCAGCTCGAGGATCTGGGCCTGGATCGTGACGTCGAGCGCGGTCGTGGGCTCGTCGGCGATGAGCACGTCGGGGTCGCACAGCAGCGCCATGGCGATCATCACGCGCTGCCGCATGCCGCCGCTGAACTGGTGCGGGTAGCCACGCATGCGCTGGGCGGCGTCGGGGATGCCCACGCGCGTGAGCAGCTCGGCGGCTCGTGCCACGGCCTCCCCGCGCGTAAGCCCCAGGTGCAGCTCCCCCACCTCGGCCAGCTGCTCCTCGACCGTCAAGTAGGGGTTCAAGCAGGTCATCGGGTCCTGGAAGATCATCGCGATGCGATTGCCGCGCACGCCGCGCAGCTCGCGCTCCGACAGGCGCACGAGGTCGCGCCCGCCGAACAGCACCTGGCCGGCCACGATGCGCCCCTGCGGCTTGGGCAGGAGGCCCAGGATCGAGAGGTTGGTCACGCTCTTGCCGCAGCCCGACTCCCCCACGATGCCCAGCACCTCGCCCTTCCTCACCTGGAACGACACGCCGTCCACCGCGCGCACGAGGCCGCCGTCGGTGACGAACTCGGTGGTCAGCCCGCGCACATCCAGCGCCACGTCGGTGGTGGTCGGGGGGGCCGGGGGGGCGGAAGATCGGCTCATAGGCGCCTCAGCGGCGGCTCTTGGGGTCGAAGGCGTCGCGCAGCCCGTCGCCCAGGAAGTTGAGTGAGAGCAGGGTCGCGGCCAGGAACACGCTGGGCCAGAGCAGCAGCCACCAGTACGAGCGCACCGGGTTGACCACGTTGACGGCCTCGGAGACCACCACGCCCCAGGAGAGTTCCAGCCCCAGGCCCAGGAACGAGAGGAAGGACTCGAGCAGGATCACCGCCGGAACGGTCAGGGTGGCGTAGATGATCACGATGCCCAGCACGTTGGGCAGGATGTGGCGCAAGATGATGCGCGCGTCGGAGGCGCCCGTCAGGCGCGCGGCCAGCACGAACTCCTGGTCGCGCAGCGTGAGCACCTGGCCGCGAACGATGCGCGCCATGGCCAGCCACTGCACCAGGCCCAGCGAGAGGAACACCGGCACGGCGCTGGCCTTGGTAGCTTCGTCTCCCTGCACCTTCACCATGATCAGGATGACCAGGAACATGTAGGGGATGCCGTAGAAGAAGTCCACGAAGCGCATCAGGATCTCGTCGACGCGGCCTCCGTAGTAGCCCGCCACGGCGCCGTAGAGCGTGCCCACGATGAGGCAGACCAGCGTGGCCACGAATCCGACCATGAGCGAGGTCTGCCCCCCCACCAAGACGCGCGTGAAGTAGTCACGGCCCAGGCTGTCGGTGCCGAAGAGGTGCTCGTCGGAGGGCGCCAGGAAGGCGTTCTTGGGGTCGGTCTCCTCCGGGTTGTAGCCGGTGAACAGCGGCCCCACGATGCACAGGAGCGTGATCGCCACGAGCAGGCCGGCGCCCACCACGGCGAGCTTGTTGCGCTTGAGCCGGCGCCAAGCATCGGCCGTCAGGCTGGTGCCCTTCTCGGGCGGGGCCTGGGGCGAGGGGTTGGGGGGGAGCGCGGTGCTCACAGCTCCTCCCGCACGCGAGGGTCGAGCAGGGCGTAGGCCATGTCCACCAGCAGATTGAACATGGTGATCAGCGCGCAGTAGAGCAGCGCGCAACCCAGCACGACCGAGTAGTCACGGTTGATGGCGCCCTTGACGAACCACTGGCCCATGCCGGGGATCGTGAAGAGGGTCTCGACCACGAAGGAGCCGGTCAAGATGCCGGCGGTGGCCGGCCCCAGGAACGACACCACCGGCAGGATGGCGCCCTTGAGCGCGTGCTTGAGCACGACGGCCCGCTCGGAGAGGCCCTTGGCGCGCGCGGTCCGGATGAAGTCCTGCTGCATGACCTCGATGGTCCCGCCACGCGCAAGCCGCGCGATGTAGGCGGCGTAGGGCAGCGCAAGGGTGATGGCGGGCAGGATCAGGTGCTGGTAGCCGCCCCAGCCCGCGACCGGGAACCACCCCAGGAGCAGGGAGAAGTTCAGGATCGCCAGGGCGCCGATCACGAAGTTGGGGATGGAGATCCCCACCATCGCCACCGCCATGCTCCCCGAATCGGACCACGAGTTGGGTTTCAGCCCCGCGCGCACCCCCAGGAACAGGCCCAGGCCCACGGCGATGGTCAGCGCCAGGATGCCCAGCGACATGCTCACGGGGAAGGCGGGGAAGATCAGCTCCTCCACCGTGCGGCCCTGGCTCTTGAGCGAAGGGCCCAGCGTGCCCTCGCCCAGCACCCGACCCATGTAGAGGACGAAGAACTCGGTGGCCGACTCCGGCACGCCGTACTTCGCACGTAGCGCGGCCCGCACCTGCTCGTTGGCCTGCTTCTCGCTGGCGAAGGGGTTGCCGGGCACCGAGTACATCAGCCAGGTGGTGACGAAGACCAGCAGCACCAGGCTCAGCACCATGAAGCACACGCGCTTGAGCACGCGCTGCGGCAGTCCCCAGGCGGCCAGGCCCGCCACGCCCAACGCCGGCAGCGCCGCGCCCAGCACGCCCAGGGGGCCGCGGAAGGCGAGGAAGACGAGGCCTCCCACGAACGCGGCGCCTACCGCGCGGACGACGGGCCGCGGCCACCACAGGGTGCTGACGATCAGCCCCAGGAACGCGAGCAGGACGAGGGTTTCGACCATGGGCTAGCGGAAGCGCTCCGCTCGCTTGGCCTCGGCGTCGATCCACACATCGTGGAAGGGGTGCAGGTCCTGGAGGTCCTCGGCCGTGGAGCCGTCCGGAAGGACGAGCTTGCGGTAGAACTCCTTCACGTAGGGGCGCACCAGCCCGCTCACCACGTAGAAGTAGATGGGCATGATCGGGAACTCGTCCTGGACCAGGATGGCTTCCGCCTCGCGGAAGAGGTGCATCCGCAGTCGCCCGGCGGCCTCGACGCGAGCCGCGTCGTCGCGAGCGCTCTTCACGGCCAGGATCAGGGCGCGCGCCTTGTCCTGCTCCTTCATCGAGGCGACCAGGCTCTCCGGCTCACCCGCCGCGAAGGCCTCGGGGTCCACCGCGTGTTGGATCAGGCGGTCGTAGAAGGCGTGGCTCCAGCCCGTCTGGTTGTTGCCCCCATTGGTGATCCACATGTCGAGAAACGTGTTCGGGTCGGGGTAGTCGGCGATCCAGGCCGCGCGGGCCATGTCGTACTTGAGCAGGCGCACGTTGTCCTGGTAGGCCTGCCACTCCTGGTTCTTGGCCTCGACCGGGATGCCCAGGTCGCGGCGCAGGCGGTCGGCGATGAACTCGGCGATCTTCTTGTGCCCCTCCTGCGTGTTGAACAGGATCGAGACGGCGGGGAACCCCTGGCCGGCCGGGTAGCCCGCCTCGGCCAGGAGCTGCTTGGCGCGCTCGAGGTCCGTGCGAATGGCGGAGGAAGGCGGCTCGTAGCCAGGGATGCCCGGAGGCACCATGCTGGGCGCGACCGGCTCTCCCTTGCCCGTGATGTGCTCGACGATGGTCGCACGATCCAGCGCAAGGCAGACGGCCTGGCGCACGCGCTTGTCGCTGAAGGGCTTCTTGGTGCAGTTGAAGCGGTAGAAGTAGACGACGGTGCCGGGGTTGGCGTAGTAGTCCGGACGCTTCCTCAGGTCCTTGACCAGGTCGGGGGGGTAGTTGCTGGGAAGCCAGTCCGCCTGGCCCGTGAGGTAGAGGTTGAGCGCGGTGGTCACGTTTTCGGTGGGCAACGCGTCCACCACGCCAAGCTTGACCCGCTCCTTGGCCCAGTACGACTCGCTCCTCACCATCCGGATGCGGTGGTTCACCCGCCAGTCCGCCAGCCGGAAGGGCCCGTTGCTGACGATCTTCTTGGGCAGGAACCAATCCCGCACCTCGTCCTTGAGGATGTCGCCGGTGTCCACCGGGCGCACGACATGGCGCGGCGCCGGGTAGGACGGATAGAAGCAGGTCAGCTCGAGGAAGTAGGGCGTGGGTGCGCCCAGCTCGACGACGAACGTCCGGTCGTCCTTGGCAAAGGCTCCGCGGTCGATGCCGAAGTGCGCGACGGCCTCCTCGTGTACGGCGAGGCGCCGCGTGGCCTCGCGCCGGACGGCCTCCTCGAAGGCCGCGAGCGCGGCGGCGTCCAACGATCCGCTCGTGCGCGAGAGCGCCTCGTCCACCACGCGATCCGGGCAGCCCTTGAGGTGCTCCTGCGCCTTGTGGCGCGCCAGGAAGGCCTGCCAGACACCGGCCTCGATCCCCGGCGTCTCGGGCGAGGCGGCCTTGGCCCAGCCCTCGCGGATCTTGGCCACGCCCTCCGCCAGGCTCTCCTTCTCCTCCTCCCGCGGGCCCACCAGGGCTGTCACGTTGCTCTTGTAGAGGTTGAAGGCCTCGGCCAGCTTGACGACGTGCAGCAGGTAGGCGTACTCGGCGCCCAGCTCGGGCTCCTGCATGCGCCGCCACGACCAGGCGAAGTCGTGGGCCGTTACGGGCGTGCCGTCGGTCCAGACCGCGTTCGCGCGCAGGTGGAAGGTCCAGGTGCGGCGGTCGGTGCTCACCTCCCACGACTCGGCCACGCCGGGCTCCGGGCGCAGGCTCTTGGTGTTGCGCCGCGTGAGGCCCTCGAAGATGGCGTCGGCGATGCGCCCCTCCGGCTGGCCCGTGATCAGCGCCGGGTCGAGGCTCTTGGGCTCGGTGCCGTTGATGAAGGTGTAGTCGGCCGGCGCCTCGGCCGCGCTCGAGAACGTGAGCCCGACCACGAGCAGCGCCACCACGAAGGCCGCGACGATCCCGAGCAGGGTCCGGTACATGCGCTGGGGGCCTCGCTCCGCCGCCTGAGGAGCGGGATCCTACCCTGCCCGTGCACCCGGCCGCAGCCGCTTCCTCGATCCGCGCGGCGTACGAGCTGCCCTAGGGAAGCGTGGCGTCGCGCAAGGAGCCCACAAACGCGCAGTTGGCCCAGGCGGCTTCTTCGCCCAGCCCCTTGACCGGGCCCAGGATCTCGGGCGTGCGCAGGAAGACCAGCGGCACGACCACGGCCTCGTCGAGCAGGCGCTGCTCGGCTTCGGCCAGCAGCGCCTGGCGCAGGGCCGAGCGCGTGGTCTCCGAGGGCGAGTCCTTGGCCGCGGCGAGCCGCTCCTTGGTGGTCGGGTTCTTGACCACGGCCAGGAGCTTGTCGGGTTGGGCGGCGGCGGCGTCCACGTCCCGGGCGCCCGCCAGGAACAGCTCCAGGGCCTCGTCCTTCCAGCCCAACCCGCCGTCGGGGGAAGCGGAGGCGAAGACCTCGAGGTAGGCGCCGGCGTCGTCGAGCGTGCCCCGCAGGGTGGAGAGGAACACCTGGTAGGTGCCGGCCCGCACCACGCGCTGCGCCTCGAAGCCGGCCTCGATCCAGTGGCCGGGTTCCGAGATGCCCAGCTGCTTCTCCCAGCCCTTGGCCAGCCGGCCGGCGAGCGCATCGAGCCCCCCCACCTCGGCGTACTTGAGGTCTACGGGGGGGAACTTCTCGGGCGTGTAGCCCGCGTCGGCGAACGCCTTCTTGGCGGCGCCGGAGTCCGCGGCGAGGCACTTCACCCCGGGCCCGGCCCCCTTGACCATGGGCGGCACGATGCGTTCGGCGACCTCCCCGGCCGGCCAGAGCGCCTTGGCCAGCGCCGCGCGGTCGATCGTCAGGGCGAAGGCGCGCCGCGCCTCGCGCTTCTCGAAGGGCTCGCTGTCGCAGCGGAAGCGCAGCAGGGCCACGGCGCCCGATGGCCGCGTGCGGTAGCCCGGCAGGGCCTCCCAGTCCTTCTTGAGCTCCTCGTCGGGCGTGGCGATCCAGTGCAGCTGCTGCGCCTTGTAGCGCCGCGTCTCCTCGGCGCCCGGCTCGTCGGTCCAGCAGCGGACCTCGTCCACCTTGGCCGGCGCCGGACCCTTGTAGGTCGGGCTCCTGACCAGGTGCACCACCGACGGCGTGGCGCTGCTGCCCCGCGACTTCGCCCCACGTCCGTGGAGCTTGAAGGGCCCGTTGCCCACGAAGGTGTCGGTGTCCTCGCCGAACTGGCGCGCGTCCTTGAGGGCCTCGGGCAGCGGCGCGAAGGCGCCGCGCGCCAAGAGCTCCGGCAGGAACGGCACCCAGCCGTCGGTCTCCACCACCAGCGTGCGGTCGTCCTTGGCGAGCACGCTCTTGGAGACGCCGAAGGCGTCGTAGGCCTCGAAGGTGGGCCCCTTGCGCGCCCGGCGCTCGGTCTTGAGCACCTCCAGCACCTCGGCCGACTGCTTGGGGGGGAACTTGTCCTCGCCCCAACGCAGCAGCTTCCTGAGCAGGGGCTGGTCGCCGATCCCCGGCACGGCCTTGAGGCCCTCGGCCTCCACCAGGTCGCGCAGCTCGCGCCCGGGAACGCCGTCCTTCTTGCTGGCCACGAGCTCGGTCAAGGCCTTGTGCACGCGGTCGAGCACGCGCCGACCGAAGTCGTTGTCCACGATCGTCCCCGCGCCCAGGATGGGACGGAACACGTGGCGCCAGGGCGAGGGTTCGTCGAGGTCCGGGTCGAGCAGGCGCCTCCAGGCGCGCACGAAGTCCTGCGCCTTCACCGGCGTGCCGTTCGTCCACGCGCCGTCGGCGCGCAGGGTGAAGGTCCAGGAGCGTCCGTCGGGGGCCGCGGTCCAACGCTCAGCGGCCGCCGGGGCCACCTTGCCCGTGACCGCGTCGATGCGCGTCAAGCACTCGAAGACAGCCAGGATCAGGCGCTCGTCGTTGGCGCGCTCGCTGGCCCACATCGGATCGAGGCGCACGTAGCCGCGCTCGGCGTAGTCGAGGATCACGGCCTTGGGCGCGGAGCCGGCCGTGCCAGGGAGCAGCAGCAGGGCGAGAGAGGCCAGCAGGGAGAACGGGGTACGACGCACAGGGGGCTCCGGGGGCCGGGCACGTGCGTGGCCCGGCGAGTCTTGACGGGGTGGGTACCGGCCTGGGGCACACCGGCGCGCTGGATGGGGTGCGGAGGGCCGCCGCGGAGGACGCCACGCTGCCTGCCTACACGAGTCTTTCTACATCAGGACGACGCGGTGGCCCGAGCGCCCACAGCCCAGCGCGCCGCCCGGGCGCTGGAAAGGCAACCTACGACTGCATCCGCCGGGCGGACAGCGCCCGACCCACATGGGCGGGCACCCAGGCCGAGGCGTCGCCTCCCAGGGCGCAGACCTCACGCACGAGCGAGGACGATACCAGGGCGTAGGCGGGCGCTGGGGTCAGGAAGAGCGTGTCGAGCTCGGGAGCCATGGCCCGGTTGGCGAAGGCCATGGGCAGCTCGGCCTCCAGGTCCTTGCCCCCCCG
>JANOFW010000027.1:0-13902 GCA_031413835.1 Planctomycetia bacterium | reverse complement strand
GAGCGCCTCGACGACCTGCCGCTGCTCGCTCTCCACATGTTGGCCCGCATGCCGGGCAAGAAGCGGCTGCACCCCGACGCCACCGAGGTCCTGGCCCGCTACCGCTGGCCCGGCAACATCCGCGAGCTCGAGAACGTCCTGCGCGCCGCGGCACTGCTCGCCGACAGCACGGAGATCGACACCGACCTGCTGGAACGCATCCTGGACGGCCGCCGCGCCGCCAGCGCCCGACGGCCCGCTCCGCTGCCCCCGCGCACCGCAGCCCTGCTCGAGGCCCTGGGCGACCGCTGGTGCTCCACCCCCGAGCTGTCGCACGCCCTCGCGCTCTCCTCTCGAACCGTCAACCGCGAGCTGGCGACGCTCCTGGCCCGCGGGTGGGTACGTTGCGCAGGCCAGGCGCGAGCCTCGCGCTACCGGCGCACCGAACGACCCTGGCGCGATCTGGCGCGTTCCGACGCCTGAGTTCCCAGGAGGAGCGCATTCTCCACTTCTCCCCAGCGCGACCTGCGCTCTAAGTCGTTGCACACGGAGGGTCTAGGGCGATCCCTCCACATGGGAGGCGCGTGGCACGCCGGCTGCTCTAGAGAGTCTCGTGCGAACGCCGACCCGCTCCCGCGCCTGGCTGCTCGGCCAGGCCCTGGCCGTGTGGTTGGCGCTCGCCACGGGGCGGGCGTTCGAGCCCGTCGTCTACCCGGTCCCCTTCCCTGTCGATGGATCGGCGCCCGCCCCGGCTTCGCTCGATGGCTCTCTCTCCCTCAACCTCGGCGGCCTGCCGGGGCCCTTCGGCCTGCGCAGCGCCTGGGGAGCGTGCGGCCCTATCCCCCGGGGGGCGCGGGGGGCGGGTCGCCCTCGTCGGAGAGCGTTTCATCTGGAAGCGCCTCGATGGCCCGCCGACGACGGCGCCGGAGCACGAAGAACGCGCCCGCGCAGACGAGCGCGAGGAAGGTCCACAGCAGCCCGTCGAGGTCCACGAAGAACCACAGCCACCAGCGGTCGCGACGTTCCTCCAGCGCGATGCGCCAGTCGGCGTGCCAGTCGCTGAGCGGATGACCCGTGACCGTCTGCAGCGCGCGATCGAGCGCCTGCGTGGGCGTGCTCGCCTCGGACGCCGCGCGCACCTCGACGAGCAGGCGCGGCACCACGGTCCATCCGTGACGCGCTATCAGCAGGGCGATCCAACGGCGCGACTGCTGGTAGGCCAGGTCGGCGGCGTAGGCGTCGCTCGGCCAGACGCGCTCGAGCGTCTCGAACTCGAGCAGCCGGCCGGTGCCCAGGGCCACGTCCAGGCGCGCACCCGCAAGCACCGAGGGCTCGCCCCCGATCTCCTCGGCCAGCCCCTCCTCGAACCACAGCGGCAGGCGGCGAGCCGCGGCCCCGGCCTGGCGCGCCCAGAGCAGATGGACCGCCTCGTGGCGCAGCGTGGCGAACAGCCGGGCGGGCTCGCCCTGCACGCCATCCACGCGCACGACCACGCGCTGCCCCGCCACGGTGACGCCGCCGGCCCACTCCGGCACGCCCACCCGCGCCGCGGCCCGCAGGCGCTCGTGGCCGTGCACCACGATCACCTCGGCGCCGCTCAGGTCCGGGTCCACCCCCAGCCTCCGCCGCGCCTCGCCCACGAGGCCCTCCCAGCGCGCGGCCACCCAGCGCCCGCCGTCCGACGCGTCGTCGTCCCAGCGCACGACGGCGGCCCCCGCGCGCGCCTCGCCCTCGGCCGCGACGGACCCGGCCCGCACGCCCAGCAGGAACGCGAGGATGCCGACGGCCACGGCGCGCAGGGCGGCGCCGGCGGCGCGGGCGATCAGCCGCGCACCATGAACACGTGGCAGCGCGCCTTGCGCAGCACGCGTTCCGTGACGCTGCCCACCAGCAGGTGCTCGAGCCGCGAGCGACCGTGCGAACCGATGACGATCGCCTCGGCCTTCGACTCCTCGGCGGCAGCCACGATCTCGTTCGCGGGCTTGCCCTCGCGCACCAGCGCCACGAAGCGTGGGTCGCGGGTCTCGTGGATCAGCTGGGCGAGCTTCTCGCCGCTCAGACGCTTGATCTCCTCGGTCTCGCGGCGATGCGGATAGACGCCGTAGGCACCCTCCATCACGACCGGGAGGGTCTCGACCACGTGCAGCAGCACCGCCCGACCCTCCGGGGCCAGCAGGCGCAGCGCCATGCGCAGCACCGCCGGGGTCATCTCCGAGAAGTCGAGCGGCACGAGGAGGCTCGTCAGGGGCTGCATGTCCCCATTGTGCCAAGCGGCGGGCCGGAGAGGCGCCGCCGCGCGGGAGGTCCTCTGGCGATCCGCGCCCGAGGCGGGCCCGCGTCAGGCCGGGCGCGTCGCCAGCAGACGGTCGCCGGCCACGATGCGATGGCCGTTGAGGAAGGTCTTGACGTCCATGCCGCGGCCGCCGGCCGGCTTGAGCTCGGTCACCCGCAGCACGCCCGGCGCGCAGGCCACATCGAGGCCCTCGGCACCGGCCGCCACGACGGTGCCCGCCGGCAGGGGCTCTCCCTGCGCATCCAGCGCGACGCGCGCCGGATCGAGCACCCGGCTCTGCAGGAGCACGAGCGCCACCGGATCGTGCTTGACCCGCGGCTGCCACGACACCTGTGCCCCCGGCCAGGAGGTCACGGCGCGAATGTGGTTCTTCACCGCCTCGGCCGGCTGGTCGAAGCGCACAAGGCCCTCCTGCTTCGTCATGCGCGGCACGTAGGTGGCGGCTGCGTCGTCCTGCGGCACGGGCTCGAGGCGCCCGGCGAGGTACTCCGGAAGCACGCGCACGAGCAGGTCGGCGGCCAGCGCGCCCAGCTTGGCGGCGACCTGGTCGGCGGTCTCCTCGCCGCTGAGCGGCAGCACGGCGCGCGCCAGGACCGGGCCGCGGTCGAGCTCCTCGTCCATGCGGAAGAGGGTCACCCCGGTCTCCGTCGCACCATCGCGCAGCGCCGCGGCGATGGGGCTGGCCCCGCGGTAGAGCGGCAACAGGCTGGCGTGCAGATTGAGACAGCCCATCCGGGGCAAGGTCAGCAGCGCCGGCCCAAGCTTCTGCCCGAAGCCCGCGGTGAGGATCACGTCCGGCTGCGCCGCCGCCACCTGGTCGCGCGAGCTGCGGCCGTTGACGTCCTGCGTGCGATGCAGCGTGAGCCCGCCGGCCTCGGCCTCGCGCGCCACGGCCACGGCGCCCAGGCGGCGCCCACGCCCGGTGGGTCGGGGCGGCGGCGTGACCACGAGCACCGGCGTCAGGCCCGCGCCCAGCAGGGAATGCAGCGCCGGCACGGCGAACTCGGGCGAGCCCATGAAGACGATGCGGGGCCCGGTCAGCGCGACGGTCAGGGGCGCCTGCTCGAGCGCGTGCACGGTGGCCTCATGCACGCCCTGTGCGCCCAGCTCCATGGCCTCGGGGCGCAGTTCGATGGCGATCTCGCCGAAACCGTCCTGGACGGCCACGACCTTGCGCAGCTTGATCAGCTCGAGCAGCGCCAGGAACGCGCCGATCACGTACGTGCGGTCGGGGCGCTCGCCGACGAGCGCCAGGAAGCCCAGGCGCCCGCCCGAGGCCACCAGCCGGTCGAAGATGCGCTCGACGAAGTGGGTGATGGGCAGCCGCTCGCGCGGCATCGCCACGGCCGTGTCGGCACCCGTCTCCTTGAGCAGGCGCTGGAAGGCCGAGACCAGGGCGAAGAGGTCGGCCTCGATGGGCGCGTCCTCGGGGACCTCGATGCCGGGCGGCGCCACGCGCACGGGCAGGTGGTCCTGCTGCTCGCTGGCCCGCCCCGCCAGCACGTGGGCCGCGCCCTTGAAGCGCCGGTACTCGAGCAGCTGCTTGACGAGGTCGAGACGCGGGTCGAGCTCGTCTTCCTCCACCGGCGTGTCGCGCGGCAGGAGCGCGCGGCTCTTCATGACCAGCAGCTGGCTGGCCACCACCAGGTACTCGCCGGCGCGGTCCACGTCGAGCGTGCCCACCTGCTGGCGCACGGTGGCCAGGAAGGCGTCGGCCACGCGCGCCAGCGACACCTCGTGGATGTCCACCTCCTCCTCCTGGACCAGGTGCAGCAGCAGGTCCAGGGGGCCGGAGAAGGCGGCCAAGTCCACGTGCATGTCGGTAGGGCTGGTGCGGGGGCCGGGGGCAGGCACAAAGGCCATCCTACGGGTGGGGGGGCGTTCGCCCGTAGGTAGGCTGGGCCCTCGGCGTGGCTGTGCCACGGCCCTCGGATGGACCGATCCGAGGGGGGACCACCCCGCAGACCTACAATCCCCCCCGTGACGGCCGCCGCAGCCCTTCCCGGCGGCCTCGGAGCGCGATGCGCCTAGCGATCTTCCTCGGCTGCTTGCTCGTCGGCGTGGCCGCCCTGCTGGGGTCGGCGGGCGGCTGGCGCGGCCAGGGTGCCGACCGCTCGGTGCCGGAGGTGCCGCGGCAGGAGGCGCCGGTCGCAGGCGCACGCGTGCCCCTGGTCGGAGCGGACGCGGCCTCCGGCTCGCTGCGGCTCAAGGACGTGGGCGCACCCCGCTACGCGATGCCCGAGGCTCTCACGTACCGGGATGCGCACAGCGGCGAACGCGTGGACATCCCCCACTTCCTGCCGTGGTCCTTCGCGGCGCGTCGGGCCCGCGCGCTGGTGGGTGCGGGCGCCGACAGCGGCTCGATCCTCTTCGAGGACGTGGTGGTGCTCACCTACCGCGAGCCCCGGACCCTCGCGGAGGCGCGCCGGCTGCGCGACGACCCGCGCGCCATCGAGGACTTCGTGCACCTGCAGCTCTTCGCCCCCCGCGCGCGCGCCGACGGCATCGCCCGCGCCCTGGAGACCCAGGGCGAGAGCGGCGGGCGCGAGGGCGACGCCGTCATCGTGCTCGACGGCGGCGTCGAGGCCCACGACCGGACGCTCGCCATCCAGGCGCGAGGCGGCTCGTTGAGCTTCGACCCGCGCACGCACGTCACGGTAGGCCAGGGCCCGTTCACGGTGGAGCACGCCGCCTGGACCCTGGAGGGCGAGGGCTTCACCCTGACGCGGGACGCGCGCGAGGGACGCGCGCGCCGCGACGACGCCTTCCGCATCGAGATCGCCCGCCACGTGCTGTTCGCCCTGCGCCAGAACGTCCTGGACGCCCAGGGAGCGGCGCTGTGGGGCGAGGACGAGTTCCGGCCCGCGCGCATCTTCGCCGGGCGAGCGGCCGTGGTGCACGACGGCGCGGCCCAGGGCGACACGCTGCACGTGGTGCTCGAGCAGGGGGTGCGCGCGCTGCAGCAGGGCGGCCGCCGCCTGCTCTGCGACCGCCTGGCCCTGGCGCTCGAGCCGCGCACGACAGGCGGCACGACGGCAGCGCGTGACTGGCGCCTGGCCCACCTCGCCGGCGAGGGCCGCCCGCTCACGCTCGAGGTCCCCGACCTGGAGACCCCGGGCTCCCGGAGCGCGGCGCGCATCACCGCGCGACGCCTGCGTCACGAGCCCTCGCCCTTCGGACCGCCCACGACGGTGCTCGAGGGTGAGCCCGTGGTGCTGCTCGAGGGCGACCTCGCGCTGGCCGGCGTCCCGGGACCCGGCCGCTGGATCCGGGCCAGCGCCTCCGACCGCGCGCTGCTCCTGCCGGCGCCGGGCGTAGCGCTCGGCCCGGACGGCGCGCCCGTCATGGGACGGCGCCTGGAGCTGCGCGGGCAGGCACGGCTCGAGCGCCGTGCGGACGGCGCCGGCGACAGCGCCGACTTCGAGGACGTGCTCGAGGGCGACGAGATCTCGCTCGTGCTGCGGCCTGCCCAGGACGGCGCAGCGGCCCGGGAGCGCGGAGCGGCCCGGGAGGTGCCGGTGAGCTTCGCGGCCTTGGGGCACGTGCGGCTGAGCGGCACGCGGCTCGAGGGCGCCACCGAGCGCATCGTGGTCGAACGCCTCGACACCACCGAGCCCCTGCTCGTCGTGGAGGGGCTGGGCACGCGGCTGGCGCTGGTGGGCTTCGGGCGCGGCCAGCGGCTGTTCGGCGAGGACCCGGCCGCCGACAGCCACACGCCCGAGGGAGCCGCAGCGGGCCCCGTGGCGGCCGGCGAGCCCGCCCGACGCGCCTGGAGCCTCGAGCGGCTCGAAGCCGACGGGCACCTGGCCGGGGAGACACGTCTGGGCGGCCCGACGGTGGGCACGCCCGCCTGGGTGGAGGGCGCGCGCATCAGCTATGAGCGCGTGGCCGATCGCGCCCTGCTCTCCGGGGAGGCCGGCGCGCCGGCGAGCATCCACTTCGAGGCGGGTGCCGTGGAGCGCCACGGGATCACCGCGCCGCACATCGCCTTCGAACGCGGCCGCGGCCGCCTGCGAGCGGAGGGCGGCGTGACGGCCGAGGTGTTCCTCGTCGAGGGCACCCCGGCGGGCTTCGCCGACGGCGCGACCGGACTCACCCGCGAGCCGGGGCGCTTGAGCCGGCTCGAGCTGATCACCGACGGGCGCATCGAGATGCGGCTCAAGGTGGCGCGCCCGGGCGGCGAGCCGGCCCCCGACGAGCCGCAGACGCTGCGTGTGCTGGCGCCGTTCACGGCCGAGCTGAGCGCGCCGCCTCCCGCGGCGCTCGACCGCCTGCGCGCCGACCGCCTCGAGGTGGTCTTCACGTTGCGCGCCCCGCTCGAAGGCGCCTCGACCTCCGCCGGACTGGCGCGTCCGGCCCGCGCCGCGCCACGTGGCTCCACCGCCAGCGGCTCGACCCTGGCTCGACGCAACGCGCCGGCCGACCGCTGGAAGCTGATTTCACGCACCCTGGTGCTCGACCTCAACGGAGGGACCCTGAGCGGCCTGGAGGCCGACGGCGGGGTGCTGCTCGACGGCAAGACCATGCACGTCGAGGGCGAGACCCTGCGCTTCGTGGGCGCGCTGGGGTCGCTGTGGCTCGAGGGCGGAGCCGAGCCCGTGCGCGCGCGCACGCACAGCGCACGCTCAGAGAGCCGGTTCGTCGCGCGCGCCGTGCGCGTGACGCTCGACCAGTACGGGCCCACCTACGTGCTGGCAAGCGGCCCGGTGGAGGCGGTGCTCGTGCAGGCCGACGCCAAGCATCCGGAGCGCGCGGACCGCTACGAGGTGAACTGCCCCGGCGACGTGCGCCTGACCGACAGCGAGCTCGTGGCCGACGCCCCGACGACCTGGGTGCGTCGCTCCGAGCGCGACGCGCCCGACGCGCCCTGGGGCGGCGCCAGCGATGTGTGGGCCGACCGGCTCACGATCGGCGGGAGCGGGCTGCTGGCACAGGGCCGCCGTGGCGGCGCCGGCGGGGTACGGACGCTGACGGCCACGGGACCGACCACCACCTTCCGCAGCGGGACCGGCTCGCGCCGCGTGGACATGTGGTGCGAGCGCATCGACGTGGACGTGCCGAGCGGGAAAGCAGTGCTCTCCAGCAGGCCGGGGCGCGACGTGCTGGTGCACTTCGAGAGCGGCTACGACGTGGAGCTGATGCGGGCGTCCTTCGACTTCCGCACGGGCGAGGTCGAGGACCTGGAGGCAGGCCGCGCCGTCCTGCGCCGCGAACGATGAGCGTGGCCCCGTCGCTGGCCATCTTCGGCGGCATCGGCTTCTCCGAGATGCTGCTGATCGCCTTCATCTCGATCCTGGTCTTCGGCGGGCGCCTGCCGGAGGTGCTGCGCAACCTCGGCCAGGCCTACGCCCGCGTGCGCCGGGCGCTGCAAGACATGAGCCGGCCCATCCGCGACGAGATCCAGCGCGCGACCACCCTGCCCCCCGTGCCCACCCCCAGCATCCTGCCCGCCCCGGCGGCCGAGAGCGTGCCGACCTACGATGTCGGGACGGGCGCCCTCCCGACGGGCAGCGGCCCCTTCCTCACCCCGCCCCCCGCGCCCCCCGCCCCCTCCAGCCCGGCGCCCTCCCCCAGCCAGCCGTGGTTCGACGAGCCGCCTCCCGTCTGACCTCCACCGGGTCGCAGACGCCACCACAACTTCTTTGTGGATAGATACTTAGAGCCTGCGCCCGAGCCACGGTGCAGGTCCAGGCGAGGACCCGGTTCGAGTCGGGGCCGGTGCTGGTCGATAGAACCTCGGACCTCTTGGAGTGGCTGGGATGGACCCCTTCGACCGCTTCCACCGCCGGAGCCTGCGCGACGTGCTCGTCGCGCAGGGCGTGATCTCGAACGAGCAGGCCGACGAGCTGATCGACTCGGCCCGCACGACCAACGAGCCCCTGGGCGCCGTGGTCTTGCAAGCCGGGCACCTCACGCCCTGGGACCTGACCAAGACGGTGGCCACGCACTACCAGATGCCGGTGCTGCCGCTGGCCGGCTTCCGCTTCGAGAAGGAGCTCGCCGCGGGGCTGCATCCCTCGCTGCTCCACCAGCACCAGCTGCTGCCCGTGGGCCGCTTCGGCAGCACCTGGTCCTTCGCCGTCATCGAGCCTCCCAGCCGCGACCTGATCGAGGACCTGCGAGAGCTGTGCGGCAACTCGCTGTTCTTCTTCGTCGCCGACGCCCAGGACCTCCTGCGGACCCTGCGCGAGCACATCAAGGTCATGGACGTGGCCACCGACAGCGGCTGGCAGTCGATCTTCGACGTCGCCGACCAGAACGTGAAGGGCGGCAGCACCGCGCCGACGACCGAGACGCCGGCACCCGAAGCCCCCAAGGCCTGAGCCGGGCCGGCGGGACCCAGGCCCCGCGGCGGATCAGACGTCGAGCGTCGTCACGTCGAGAGCGTGCCGCTCGATGAACTCGCGCCGCGGCTCCACGGTCTCGCCCATGAGCAAGGCGAAGAGCCGGCTCGCCTCGCCCTCGTCGCTCAGCGTGACGCGCAGCAGCGTGCGCTTCTCGGGATCCATGGTGGTGGTCCAGAGCTGGTCGTGGTTCATCTCGCCCAGACCCTTGTAGCGCTGCAGGTCCACGCCCTTCTTGCCCACGTCCCGGATCAGCCGCAGGACCTCCTTGAGCGCGGCCACCTCGACGGCGGGCTCGCCCTCGACGACCACGCGGAAGGCGGGCGGTGCGCTCGCCGGCGGATCCCAGAGGGCCGCGTTGAGGCCGCCGTTGGCCAGCTCCTTCACCAGCGCCTCGATCTCGGCGCTCTCGTAGACGTGCTCGATGACGACGTCGGCCGCCCGGCGCGCGTCGGCCTCGTCGCCCTCCTCGGCCACGGTCAACGGTCGACCGCGTAGCGCCTCCTCGGCCGCCAGGACCTCGCTGATCTGTGCGTCGGTGTGCACGAAGACCGGCCCGCTGGCGCGACCGGCGAAGGCCAGCGCCGCGATCGGCAAGCCCGGACCGTCGCCCCGTGACGCCAGGTAGGCGCCCACGGGGATGCCGCGGCGCTCGAGGGGCCTGAGCAGGGCCTCGAGCTGCCCGAGCCGGTCGGCCGCGGACTCGATACGCCCCCCCGTGATGGCCGGGGCAGCGCCGTCCAGGCGTTCCAGCGTGACGCTGTGAGCGCCCAGCGCCTGCAGGCGGTCCTTGAGCGACTGCTCGTCGAAGATGTACTCCTCGCGCTTGCGCCGCGTGAGGCGGAAGAGCGGCGGCTGGGCCACGAAGACCTTGCCCTGCTCGATCAGCGGACGCATGTGGCGGAACAGGAAGGTGAGCAGCAGCGTGCGGATGTGGCTGCCGTCCACGTCGGCGTCGGTCATGATCACGACCTTGCCGTAGCGGCACTTGGCGCCGTCGAAGTCCTCGGCGCCGATGCCCGTCCCCAGCGCCGTCACAAGCGCGCGGATCTCCTCGTGGGCCAGCATCTTGTCCACGCGCGCCTTCTCGACGTTCAGGATCTTGCCGCGCAACGGCAGGATGGCCTGGGTCTCGCGGTCGCGGCCCTGCTTGGCCGAGCCGCCGGCCGACTCGCCCTCGACCAAGAAGAGCTCCGTGCGCTCGGTGTCGCGGCTGCTGCAGTCGGCCAGCTTGCCCGGCAGGCCGCCGCTCGAGAACGGGCTCTTGCGGCGCACCAGGTCGCGCGCCTTGCGCGCCGCCTCGCGGGCCTGGAAAGCCTGCACGGCCTTGTCGACGATCGCCCGCGCCGAGCGCGGCGTCTCCTCGAGGTAGGTCTTGAGCGCATCGTGCCAGACGCTGAAGACGATGCCCTCGACCTCGCTGTTGCCGAGCTTGGTCTTGGTCTGGCCCTCGAACTGCGGCTCGGGCACCTTCACGGACACGACGGCCGTGAGGCCCTCGCGGAAGTCCTCGCCGGTGGGCTTGTCGTCGTCCTTGAAGAAGCCGCCGGCGCGACAGTACGCGAGCATGGCCCGCGTCATGGCGTTGCGGAAGCCCGTGACGTGCGTGCCGCCTTCGGTGGTGTGGATGTTGTTGCAGAAGGCCTGCACGTTCTCGGCGTAGCCGTCGTGGAACTGCGCGGCGATCTCGACCGTCACGCCGTCCTGCTCGCGCTCGACGTAGACGACGTCGGCGTGCAGCGCCGTGGCGCCCACGTTGAGGCGCTGCACGAACTCGCGGATGCCGCCCTCGAAGCGGAACAGCTCGTCGCGCAGCGGCTCGGTGCGCTCGTCCACGAGCCGGATCGAGACCCCGCGGTTCAAGAACGCCAGCTCGCGCAGCCGCGTGGCCAGCAGGTCGGCGTCGTACTTGAGCGCGCCGAAGATCGTGCGGTCGGCGCGGAAGTAGACGCGCGTACCGTGCTTGTCGGTGCGCTCGCGCCGCTCGACCGGCCCCCGCGGCTCGCCGCGCGCGTAGGACTGGACGTGCACGTAGCCCTCCTGGTGCACCTCGACCTCGCACTCCTCGGAGAGCGCGTTGACCACGCTGGCGCCCACGCCGTGCAGGCCGCCGGAGACCTTGTAGGCCCCCTTCTGGAACTTGCCGCCGGCGTGGAGCTTGGTGAAGGACAGGGTGATGCCGCTCAGGCCGTGCTGCTTGTTGATGCCCACGGGGATGCCGCGGCCGTCGTCGGTGACGATCACGCCGTTGTCGGCCGTGAGGCGCACGCTGATGTTCTTGCAGTAGCCGGCCAGGGCCTCGTCGATCGAGTTGTCCACGATCTCGTAGACCAGGTGGTGCATGCCGCGCGTGGAGGTGTCGCCGATGTACATGCCCGGCCGCTTGCGCACGGCCTCCAGGCCCTCGAGCACCTGGATGCTGTCGGCGCTGTAGCTCGGGTCCAGGGAACCCGTGCCGCTCGGGGCGGGCTCGCTCTCGACCTCGCTCATTGCATTCCCTTCGTCCCGCCGGCCAGGAAGCGCACCCGGGTCAAGGGGACCGACGGAACCGCCTCGCGCAGCACCGCCAGCAGCCGCGCCCCATGGAACTGCGCCAGCTCGTCCTTCAACGCCGCCGAGAACACGCTCACGTCGAGCACGCCCGCCTGCAACCGCTCCAAGCGAACCTGTCCGCGCCAGGCCGGGTCGAGAGCGCCGTCGAAGGCCGCCTGCAGCGGCGCGCCGACGCGCGTCGGCGGCAGGCCCAGGCCCTTGAGCGCCGCCCCCACGAGATCCCCCACGGCCTGCTCTCGTCGTCGTCCGCGCATCGTCCCTACTCCAACGCGATGGGCATCACGACGTAGACGTAGTCGTCGCCGTCGCTGAGCTTGCCGGGGGACTTGCCGTTGGTGAACTCGAAGCGCACCTCTGCCTGCGGCTCCATCACCTTGAGGGCGTCGAGCAGGAAGCCGGGGTTGAAGCCCAGCCGTTCGGCAGGCCCGTCGTAGGTCACGGGCAGCTCGACCTTGGCCTCGCCGATGTCCGCGGCACGCGAGCGCAGCGTGAGGAGGTCGCGCGAGACGTCCACCTGGACGCTCATGGCCTCGCGCGTGGTCAAGAGGGCCGCGCGCCGCAGCGCCGTCGCCAGCGCGCCCGCCTCGGTGCGGAAGCCCTTGGCGGAGGCCTTGGGGATCACGTCCTCGTAGACCGGGAAGGTGCCGTCGATCAAGCGCGAGATGACCAGCGCGTTGCCCACCCGGAACATCACCTGACGCTCGTGCAGCGCCACGCTCAGGGAACCGTGGGAGCCGGCACCGGAGGGACCGGCTCCCTGTCCACCGACGTCGTCGGGCACCAGGCGTTCGAGCAGCGAGAGCGCCTTGGGCCCGACGATGACCTTGACCTCCTTGCCCACGGGCGTGGAGAGCGCGTGCGTGGCACGCGCCAGCCGACGACCGTCCGTGGCCACCAGCTCCAGGGTCTTGTCCGACACGCGGAAGAGCACCCCATGGAGGGCGAACCGGCCGGCCTCCTTGGCGGTGGCGAAGACGGTGCGCCGGATCATCGCCCGCAGCTCGGCCGCCGGCAGCTTGACCCCACCGCTCGAGGGGAACACGGGCAGCTCGGCGACGTTGCGGGCATCCTCGCCGCGCACCCGGAAGTGGTTGCGACCGCTCTGGATCGCCAGGGCCCCTTCGACCTCCGTCAGCGTGGTCTCGTCCTGGTCGATCTCGCGCAGGATCGACAGCAGGCGCGTGGCCGGCACCACCAGCATGCCTTCCTCGCTCACTTGGGCGTCCGCCAGCAACAGCGAGATCCCGACGTCGAGATCCGTCGCCTCGATCGACAGGCCCTTCGTCCGCTGGGCGCGCAACGCCACGCACTCCAGGATGGGGTTGGGACTCTTGGTGGAGGCGACGGCGGACGCATGGCTCACTGCCTCGAGCAAGGCGGAGGTGGCGAGAGTGACCTTCATGAATGCGTCTCCGGAGGCGGTCGGACGGTGGGCCTGGGCGTCGGGCCTCAGTGCTTCCACCTGCGGCTGGGAAGCCAAGAAGAAGAGTCTTCTTGGTGGTAGTGATAGAGGCTTGTGTCGGATTCGCAGGACGGCCTTGCGTTACCGACGGAACTTGTTTTCCTGTGGTGCGTTACGTTCGAACCAGGGGGGTGGAAAACGGGTCTGGATGCAGCCCGACATTGTACTGACTCGGGGGTAGGGATTGAGGCTTTGGGAGGGGGGATCCTGGGGGTCCTCGCCCCACTGCAACTCCGCCTTGAGAAGCTCCCCGGGTTCTCCTCCTGACCTGACCGAATCTCCCCAGGAATGCGACGGACCGAGGCTCTCCGGGGAGGCGCCGGTGGGCAGGATTGTGGACGCCCTAACCCCCCGGCATGGACGGAGTTGGAGCGCTTCTCGGAGCGCAATACACAGGTTCTCCACCGGCGGCCGGCGTCGTCCCGGTCGGCCTTGAGTGGAGCGCACGGTCCCGAGAGCCCTAGGCCAGGCGATCAGCCAGGCGGTTGATCTCGGCCAGGAAGCGCGGGTTGGCCTCCATGGCGGTCTCGATCTTGGAGATGCCGTAGAGCACGGTGGTGTGGTCGCGGCCGCCGAAGTGCTGGCCGATCTCGCCCAGGCTCAGGGGGGTCAGGCGGCGCGCCAGGACCATGACCACCTGACGGGCGAGGCTCACCAGCCGGGTGCGCTTCTTCGAGCGCAGGTCGGCGGGCTTCACCTGGTAGTGCGCGGCCACCCGCTCCAGGATCTGGTCCATCGCGATGGCCGGTCGGGCACGGTGGAGCGACGGCGCCAGCGCCTGCTGGGCCAGGGCCAGGTCGATGGGTGCATGGGTGATGCGCGCGCGGGCCACCACGCTCAGCAGCGCGCCCTCGATCTCGCGGATGTTGCTGCGGAAGTTCGCCGCGATCAGGTCGACGACGTCGGCGGGCACCTCCACCCCCTGCAGCTCGGCCTTGCGCCGCAGGATGGCCATGCGGGTCTCCATCTCGGGCTGCTCGAGGTTGGCCACCAGGCCCCACTTGAAGCGCGAGACGAGACGGTCCTCCAACGTGGGGATCTCGCTGGGCGCGGCGTCCGACGAGATCACGATCTGGCGGTGCTGCTGGTAGAGCCGGTTGAAGAGGTGGAAGAACTCCTCCTGCGTGCGCTCCTTGCCGGCCAGGAAGTGGATGTCGTCGATGACCAGCAGGTGCACGTCTCGGAAGCGCTGGCGGAAGCGCTCCACGTCGTTGGCCTTGAGCGCCAGGAGAAACTCGTTGATGAACTCCTCGCACGAGAGGAAGCAGACG
>JANOFW010000026.1:0-11892 GCA_031413835.1 Planctomycetia bacterium | reverse complement strand
GAGTCGAACATCGACGCGATCATGACGACCGATCCGCTGGGCATCATCACGGACGTCAACAAGCAGATGGAGGCACTCACCGGCTGCACGCGCGACGAGCTGATCGGTGCGCCGTTCAAGAGCTACTTCACCGACCCGGAGAGGGCCGAAGCGGCGATCAAGCTGGTGTTGAGCGCCAAGAAGGTGACCGACTACGAGCTGACCGCGTGCGCCCGGGACGGCAAGGAGACGGTCGTATCTTACAACGCGACCACCTTCTACGACCGCGACAGGCGGCTGCAGGGCGTGTTCGCCGCCGCGCGCGACGTGACGGAGCGCAAGCGCCTCGACCAGGTGCTGCAGGAGAGGAACGTCGAGCTGCAGAGCGCCAAGGTCGTGGCGGAGAACGCCAACCTCTCGAAGTCGGACTTCCTCTCCAACATGAGCCACGAGATCCGCACGCCGATGAACGCCATCATCGGCATGTCGCACCTGGCGCTCAAGACCGAGTTGACGCCGCGCCAGCGCGACTACCTGAAGAAGATCCAGGGCTCCAGCCAGTACCTGCTGCGCATCATCAACGACATCCTCGACTTCTCCAAGATCGAGGCCGGCAAGCTGACGGTCGAGCAGATCGACTTCGACCTCGAGGAGATGCTGGAGAACGTCGCCGGGCTGATCACGGAGAAGACGACCGCCAAGGGGCTCGAGCTCGTCTTCGACGTGAGCCGCGACGTGCCCAACGACCTGATCGGCGATCCGCTGCGCCTGGGCCAGATCCTCATCAACTACGCCAACAACGCCGTCAAGTTCACGGAGTCGGGCGAGATCGACGTCGTCATCCGCCTGCGCGAGCAGACCGACCAGGACGTGCTCCTCTACTTCGCCGTTCGCGACACCGGCATCGGGCTCACCGAAGAGCAGCGCGGCCGGCTCTTCCAGCCCTTCCAGCAGGCCGACACCTCGACCACGCGCAAGTACGGCGGCACCGGCCTCGGGCTCGCGATCTCGAGCAAGCTCGCGGAGCTGATGGACGGCGAGGTCGGCGTGGAGAGCGAGCACGGCAAGGGCAGCACGTTCTGGTTCACCGCGCGCCTCGGCAAGGGCACCCGCGTCAAGCGACCGCTGCTCCTCTCGGCCGACATGAAGGGGCGCCGCGTCCTGGTGGTGGACGACAACGCGAACGCCCGGACCGTGCTGGGCCACCTGCTCGAGTCCATGGGCTTCGTCATCGAGGAGGCCGCCTCAGGCCAGGCCGCGCTCGATGCCGTCGCCCGCGCCGAATCGCTGGACATCCCGTACGACATCGTCTTCCTCGACTGGCTCATGCCCAGCATGAACGGCATCGAGACGGCGCGCACGCTGCGTGGCCGGCCGCTCCTGCATGCGCCGCACATGATCATGGTGACGGCCTACGGCCGCGACGAGATCATCCAGGGCGCCGAGGAGGCCGGCATCGAGGACGTGCTCATCAAGCCGGTCAGCGCCTCCATGCTGTTCGACAGCGTGGCCGGCGTGCTGGGCGGCCTGCCGTCCGGGCGCCGTCGGCGGGGCGATGCGCCGTCGCTCGTCGCCGTGAGCCTCGCCGCGATCGCGGGGGCTCGCATCCTGCTGGTCGAGGACAACGAGCTCAACCAGGAAGTCGCGCTCGAGCTGCTGCGTGACGCCGGCTTCACGGTCGATCTGGCCGGCAACGGCGCGATCGCCTTGCGCAGGGTCCAGGAGGTCGCCTACGACCTGGTGCTCATGGATATGCAGATGCCGGTGATGGACGGGATCACGGCGACGCTGGCCATCCGCGAGCTCCCCCGCTACGCGGAGCTGCCCATCGTCGCCATGACCGCGAACGCGATGGAGGGGGACCGCCAGCGCTGCCTCGAGGCGGGCATGAACGACCACGTCGCGAAGCCCGTCGAGCCGGATGATCTCTGGAAGGTGCTGCTCAAGTGGATCAAGGCGCAGCATGCCGTCGGAGCGACCGTGCCGGCGGCGGGCCCACTCGCCGTCGCCGACGATCTCCCTGCCGGTCTCAGCGCCGTCGCCGGGCTCGATGCCCAGGCCGGCCTGCGGCGCATGCGCGGCAAGTGGACGCTCCTCCTCTCGCTGCTCCGCAAGTTCGTCGCCAGCCAGACGTCCTCGGTCGCCGAGATCCGTACCGCCATCGAGAGCGGCGATCTCGACACCGCCGAGCGCCTGGCTCACACCACCAAGGGAGTTGCGGGCAACATCGGCGCGGTCGAGGTGGCGGCGCTCGCGGCCACGGTCGAGCGTGCGGTCAAGCAACGCGCTCCGCGCACGAGCATCGATGCGGCGCTCGACGCGCTCGCCGTGCCGCTGGGCGCCCTGGTCGCGGCGCTCGCGCACGCGCTGCCCGTGGAGACGGGCGTGGGCCGCATCGCCGTGGACGAGGTCAAGCTGCGTTCCGTGTGTGCACGGCTCGAGAGGCTGCTTTCGGACGACGATTCCGAGGCCACGAACGTGTTCGACGAGCATGCCATCTTGCTGCGTTCCGCATTCCCGGACCACTACCACGGCATCGACACCGCCATCAAGGGGTTCGACTTCGAGGCGGCCCGCGTCGTGCTGCGGGACGCTGCTGCGGCTGCGAGCTAGATGACGGCTCCCCCGGACGCCACCGACCCGGCCGGCAAGGCCACCGTGCTCGTGGTGGACGACACCGCGGACAACCTCTCCATCATGAGCGGCCTGTTGCGGGGCGCCTACAGGGTGAAGGTCGCGAGCAGCGGCGAGAAGGCCCTCAAGATCGCCGCCGGCGACCCGCCCCCGGACCTGATCCTGCTCGACATCATGATGCCGAGCATGGACGGCTACGAGGTCTGCCGACGCTTGAAGGCGGATCCGAAGACGCGGGAGATCCCCGTCATCTTCCTCACGGCCAAGGCCGAGGTGGAGGACGAGCAGAAGGGCCTCGACCTGCGCGCTGTGGACTACATCACCAAGCCGATCAGCCCGCCCATCGTCCTGGCGCGCGTCAAGACGCACCTCGCGCTGAAGGCGTCGGCCGACTTCCTGCGCGACAAGAACGCCTACCTGGAGGCCGAGATCAACCGCCGGGTGGACGAGCTGGACAAGGTCCAGGACATCTTCGGGAAGGTGGTCGACACCCGCGTCCGGGACTACCTCCTGCAGGGGCGCCGGCGCATGGTCGGCGACGTCACCGAGGGCGCGGTGATGTTCTGCGACATCCGCGGGTTCACCGCCTACTCCGAGTCGCGCGATCCCCGGCAGGTGATCGAGTTCTTGAACCGCTTCTTCTCTGGCGCGGCCGCGGCGGTGGAGCACGAGGGAGGGTTCATCAACAAGTACCTGGGCGACGCGTTCATGGCCGTGTTCGGGACGCCCTTTCCCCTCGACGACTTCCGCTCCTCGGCCCTGCGCGCGGCGTTGGGCGTGCGTGAGGCGGTGCGCGGCATCAACGCCAACAACCCGGGCGAAGAGCCGTTCCGCGTCGGCATGGGCATCCACGCCGGCCCGATGGTCGCGGGCATCGTCGGGAGCGCGAGCCGCATGGAGTTCACGGTCATCGGCGACACGGTCAACACGGCGCGCCGGATGGAAGGCCTGTGCAAGGAGCACGGGGTCGAGATCATCGTCAGCGCCGCGCTGATCGCCGGGACGCCCAGCGCCTCACAGGCCCGCGCGCTCGGGCCCGCCGCCATGCGCGGCAAGGACCACCCCGTGGAGCTGTTCGTCCTCTGAGGCGGCGCTACGGCGCGGGGCGGCCGAAGAGGGCGCGCAGCGTCAGCGCGAGGGTGAGCAGCAGGCCGACGATGGCCAAGCCGGAGGTGGGGATGGCGAGCCACTCGAGCGCGGCCTTGGCCGGACCCGTGCCGCCCAGGCCGGGCGCACGCAGGCCGGCGAGCAGCCAGTAGAGGGGGTAGCCCAACGCGCCCAGGCCCGCCGCCGCCGCGGCCAGACCGCGCAGCCGAGAGGCGGGGCCGGGCAAGAGCGCCAGCAGCAGGCAGAGCGCGAGCGCCACGGCGCCGATGCCGCCCCCGTGCAGGTGCGCGCGCTGGAAGTAGATCCAGGACTTGTCGAGCACCGTCTTGAGCTTGGCGGCGTCGCCGCCGTAGACCGAGGCGAGCACCGCCTCGCCCTCGGCCTTGAGGTGGCCCTTCAAGGCCTCTTCCTGGGCTCCGAAGAGCGCGCCCATGGCGAAGCCGAAGGCGACAGCCAGCAGGGCAAAGACTACGCCCCAGCGCACGCTGCGGATCGAGGACATCCGACCTCCTCACTCGTGGCTACGCGGCGACCAGCCCTTTGTAACATGCGCGTATGGCCGCCCAGGGAACCTGCCGACGAAACCCCTGGCGCCGGCACCTCGCGGCGCCCTGCCTGGCCGCCCTGCTGCTGGGCTGCGGCAGCGGGGCGCCGGACGCCGCAGGCCCCCCCTTGCCGGCCGAAGGGCTCACGCCCGGAAGCGTGGACTTCACCGTGGACGAGCCGGCGCTGAGCGCCAGCGTTCTGGTGCGTGACCGCACGTTCTCGCCCAACGAGTGCGCCGTGGTGGAGGGCTCGATCGGCGCGTCGGGGCTGCGCCGGCTGCTCACCTTCGCCACGACCGTGATGAATCTGGGCGAGCTCGACTGCGTGATCGGCAATCCAGCGGCCCCCCAGGCCCCCCTCGATCCGGCCGACTTCGAGTACCACGACTGCCACGGGCACCGGCACATGCACGGCTACGCGGCCTATGAGCTCAGGCGGCTGGACGGCACGCTGGCGACCACGGGCACGAAGCAGGGCTTCTGCCTGCTCGACAACCTGCGCGTGCATGCGGCGGGCAGGGCCTCGCCCACCTACCACTGCGACTTCCAGGGGCTGTCCTCCGGCTGGGGCGACATCTACGCGCGCACGGTGGATGGGCAGTGGGTGGACGTGACCGGCCTGCCCGAAGGCGACTACGTCCTGAGCGTCACGATCAACGCGGAGGGCACGCTGCCCGAGCTGCTCGACGTGCACCCCAATACCGTCGAGGTGGCCGTGCGCCTGCCCGACCCGAGCATGCCGGTGAACAGCGACGACGACCACGGCAACGTGCAGGCCACCGCCACGCCGCTGGCCTTCCCCATCGGGCTCGTGGCCTTGATCGAGACACCGCTGGACGCCGACTGGTTCCGCGTGCTCGTGACGGCGGGCAGCGCCTACACCTTCCGCACCGAGCTGGGGACGCTCAGCGACAGCACGCTCAGGCTCGTGGCCGCCAACGGCGCCACCCTGACCTCGAACGACGACGTCGCCGCAGGCGACCTCTCGAGCCGCATCGACTGGACCGCGATCCTCAGCGGCCAGGTGTGGATCGAGGTCAAGGGCCCCGGCAACGCGACGGGGAGCTACCGCATCGTCGTGGAGTGACGCCTACCGCGCCTCGAAGCGCTGTACCTCGCCCAGGGGCGGATCGAGGGTCAACGTGACGTTGAGCGCTTCCCCGGCCCCGCGGTTGCCCGTGAACAGGTGCTGCGGGTCGAGCAGCGTGAGGCCGTCGATCCACACGCTGCTGGCGCCGTCGGCGGAGTAGCCGTACTGCTCGACGTCGTTGGCGGCGCTGGCGTTCGTGGTGCGCCGGTCGGTCGAGCCGCCCACGACGGCGTGGAACAGGTCGCGAATGCCGACGCCGGGTGCGTCGTCGTCGCTGGTCAGGAGCAGGCGCGCGGAGTCCGGGCACCAGACGAAGTCGAAGACCTGCTCGCCGGTACCCACGCTCGTCATCAGGTCGATCGCCGGCGGGCCGCCCACGACGAGCACGTTGAACAGGTCGGAGGCGCCGTTCACGTTGTGGTCGGCCAGGTAGGCGATGCGGTTGCCGTCGGGAGACCACGCGTAGCTGGTCACGCCCAGCACGCCGTCATCCTCGACCAGCACCGTGTCCGCGCCGCCGGCGTCGGACACGACGTGCAGCTGGGGGAGCAACGTCGCGGGATCGGTGCGGCGGTAGGCCACCAAGGAGCCGCTCGGGCTGTAGACCAGATCGAGCACGTCGTTGCCCCCGGAGGCCAGGGCGATCTCGACCAGGCCCGAGCCCAGCGCGTCCACCGCATGACCTTCGTAGAGCTCGTCGGCGTCGCGGTCGGCCACGAAGGCGAGCCGCACACCGTCGAAGCGCCAGTCGTAGGACGCCACGCTCACGTCCGCGTTCGCGGCGCCCAGGTTGTTGCTGACGTCGAGCAGGCCCCCTCCCGTGGGGTTGATCGTGCTCAGGCCGAACCTGCCGCTGTTGAGCGCGTCCACGCGGAACGCGAGGCGCGAGCCGTCCGGCGCCCAGCGGTAGTCGTCCTGGGGACCGGCGGAGCCGATCTCGAAGGGGCCCGCACCCGTGGCGCTGACCAGGTTGACGCGCAGCGTTCCCGCGCCGCTGTTGTCGGTCAGGTGGGCGAGCTGCGCGCCGCCCGGCTGCCAGAGGAAGGAGGCGACGCCGCCGGCAGCGTTCATCGTGGCCGAGCTCACGGGCACGGCCCCGCCGCCGGGCGAGGTCACGAACAGTTCCAGCTTCGTCGCCACGTTGGCGTCGGCGCGGTAGGCGAGCAGCTGGCTGTCGTCCGACCAGGCGATGTCGTCGGCCACGTCGCCGCTGCCGATCAGCGGGCCGGAGACCCTCGTAGGACCGCCGCCCGCGAGATCGACCACGTAGAGCTCGCTCTGGCCGTCCGTGTCGCGATCGGCGACGAAGGCCGCCAGCGTGCGGTCGGGGCTCCAGGCGAAGGCCGTCACGTCGGCGGAAGCCACCAGCGGGCCGCTGATGACGCGCCGGTTGGCGCCGCCGACGTCGGAGGCGAACAGCTCGAAGACGCCGGCCTGGGTTCCGTCGGCCAGGAAGAGCACGACGTCGTTGGTCCCCCCGGAGCCCCCACTGCCGCTGGTGGTGGACCCGCAACCGAGCAGCAGGACGCTGAGCAGGGGCAGGAGCAGGCGCATCTGGAGGCGCAACATACGGGCTAGGAGGCCGCCCGACCGAAGAACCACCATGCGGCGAGGCCGACCCCCAGCGCGAGCACGGCGTGGGTGACCCACGCGACCCACCACAGGCTGCGCGCTGCGGCCGGCGCGGCCGTGGGCGCCGCTGGCTCGCGCCTCGGCGCAGATCCGGGGCCCGGGCGGCCCTGAGCGCGGGCCAGCCCGCCGACGATCCCGCGGCACAGGGGACAGCCCCCGATGTGCGCCTCGAGTGCGGGGCGCTCGGCGGCGGAGGCGCTGCCGTCGGCCAGGCGAGCGAGCGCCTCGGGCGCAGGACAGGGGCTGGCGGCAGGTGTCATGGGAGGAGCCCACGCTACCGCAGGATGGGAGCGTCCCCAGCACCTGCCGCTCGCCTGGAGTCATTTGATTGCTATTTACAACTACATACGCAGGGCTCGGCCCAGGCCTCGCTGGCCTGCAAGACCGTCGTACCTCGATAGACGCCGCCCTCCGCACCTGCGACCATCTGGAACGGAGGCACCCCATGACCCGACGCAACCTGCTCGCCCTCAGCCTGGCCCTGTCGAGCCTGACCCTGGCCGGCCCCATGGGGAACGCCCGAGCCGACGACCCCGCGGCCCCCGCGGCCCCCCTCTCGCCCGCCGATCTGGGCAAGGCCCTGGCCGCCGGCTTGAAGCACCTGCACCTGGCCACCGGCCTGCAGGCCGACCAGGTCACGCTCTACCCCGTCTACGTGCTCAGCGAGCCGGCGGCCCTGGAGGTGATCTCGCTCGTCACCGGCAGCGCCTTCACCGCCGCCGAGATCGAGGGCAAGACCACGCTCGACAAGCTGAGCGTTCTCAACCCCGGCGCCACCCCGGCGCTGATGCTGGGCGGCTCGGTGCTCGAGGGCGGCAAGCGCGACCGCATCGTGTCGCACGACGTGCTGATCCCCGCGGGAGGTGCCGGCTGGGTGGACGTGCTGCCCGCGTCGATGAACGGCGAGACGCGCAAGGTCGCCGAGGGCTTCAAGCTGCTCGAGTTCCTCGCGCCCCCCTACCTGCGCGATGCGGCGCTCCAGGGCGCCACGAAGAGCCTGGTGCCGCGCTTCGTGTCGCACTTCCTCGACTTCAGGAACCCCAGCAACAAGCACAAGTCGCTGGCGGCCATCGGCGACGCCGACGCCTTGGCCGAGTACTGCCTGGTTTGTCAGCGCGGAATGAGCGAATGGCCCGAGCGCAAAGGCGCCGGAATCGTCGTGGGCGGCCTGGCCGTCGTGCGCGGCCGCGTGCAGTCGCTCGAGGTCTTCGCCACCAACGCGCAGGTGGTGGCCTACTTCGAGCCGATGCTCAAGTCGCTCACCTTCCCGGCGGCTGCGCTCCAGCTGCGTGCCAAGAAGATCGGCCTGGAGCTGCCCAAGGGCGACGAGGCCACCCTCGCCGTGGCCGACGTGGCCGCCAAGGAGCTGCTCGCCAACCTGGGCACGGCGGTCTTCGAAGCGCACAAGATGGAGGAAGGCAGCCTGGGTCAGTACTTCAAGGTCAAGCTCAAGGACGGCACCGCCGGCGGGGCCATCGCGCTCGACGGCCGGCTCGTGCACCTGGCCCTGTTCCCCGACGATCCCTTCGACCGCGCGCTCTACTCGCAGCCGATGGAGCCGCTGGAGGGCGAGGACGTCTCCGACGACGACGACACCCGCGAGGGCCTGGCCGAGCTGGCCCGGCGCCAGGCGTCCGGCGCCCGCCTGACGGAGGCCGAGAAGCGCATCCTCGAGAGGCTCCGCCAGCGGCCGGGCATCCGCTGACCCGGGACGTCAGGGCTCACATCGGCTTGACCACGTAGGGCGTGATCACGGTGCTGAGTTTCCTGAGCTTGGCGGCCTGCTCCGCGCTGAGCTGACCGCGCTCGAGCACGCGTGCGATGGCCACGACCTGCGCGCGGGCGAAGGCCTGCATGGTCTCCACGGTCGGGAACATCGTGTCGGGATCGCGCACCGCGCGCGGCTCGACGCCCCACGGCGCCTCCGAGATCCAGCGCTCGCCGACGTCCAGGTAGGCGGCCTGGTCCACGTCCTTGAGCCCCGCGCCGCCGATCAGCGAGGCGATCACCTTGGCCGGCAGCGCCTCGGCCTGGAGGGAGCCCGCGTCGGTGTGCAGCATGTAGACCAGGGCCGGAGAGAAGAGGTCCAGGCCCAGGCGGCCCTCGGTATCGGGGTGGAAGAGCAGCCAGCGCTGCGACATCGTGAGCTGGGCCTTGGCGCTCTCGAGGAAGCGCTGCTTGGCGTCCACCTCGACCACGGTCGCCGCCAGCGCGGGCGCCTCGGACGAGACCGACTTCGCGACGCGCTCGGCGTCGGCGGCCCAGGCGTTGCCGAGGGTCACGATGGCCAGCTCCTGCGCGGGGCTCAGGGGGTCGTTGGCGGTGAGCAGGACGGCGCGCATCAGGTTGGCGATCACGGCGGGGTGCGTGTACGAACCGTTGGGGCCCGTGCCCTTGAGCTCCTTGGCCGTGGAGATGGCGAAGATCGCCAGCGGGGTGTTGTGCTCGCCCAGGGCCTGGGCCACCTCGGGCCCCAGCTCCTTGCCTGCGGCCAGGTCGTCCCTCAGGCGCGGCAGGATCTTGGCCATCTCCCCCACGTGCGTCGCGAGCTCGGTCCAGTCGGCCTTGTCGAAGTTGGGCGTCAGCCCGCCGAGCCCGAACCGCAGGGCCTTGGGATCGAACGGCTGCAACCCGGCCAGGCGCTCCTTCTCCAGAGCGGCTTTTTCGGTGGTGAGCGCGTTCACCTGATCGCGCAGCGACTTGACCTCGGCGCTGAGCGCCGCCTCGCGCTTGGAGGTCAGCGAGCCCTCGAGGCGCGGCAGGTCTGCGGAGGGCGCGCGCAGGTCCTCGCCCGGGCGCGCGGAAGCGCCCTCGCGCTCGATGGCGGGCGCGTCCCCGGGCCCCACCAGCGAGTTGGCGAACCAGCCCAGCCCCAGGCCCACGCCCAGGGTGAGGACGGAGGCGGTGACGGTGGTGGCGGTCGTGCTCATGAGCATGGCTCCAGTGAGAGTTGTTGAAAGGGCGCCCGAGCCGGCGGCGGCCCCGGTGCCCAGGCCCGCGGCGGCGGCGGTGGCAGGCGCGAGCAGGTCGCGCGGCAGGCCGAGCGCCGCCACCAGGCCCAGGCACCAGGTCTGGCGTGTGCCGCCGTGGCGCGCATCCAAGCGCAAGCGCAGGCGCTCGAGCGCGTGCTCGAGGCGCCGGTAGACGGCCTCGACGGGCAGGCCGAGCCGGGTGGCGATGTCGCGCGGCGGGGCGCCCTCGTAGTAGCGCAGCAGCACCGCCTCGCGCTCGGCCTCGGGCAGCGTGAGCACCTCGTCGAGCAGGGTGCGCAGCAGCCGGCCGCGCTCGGCCAGAGCGGCGGCGTCCGGCGCCCGCTCGGCGCGCGCCACGAGCCGCTCGCGTTGTGCCGCCCGCACCCGACCGCGCTTGAAGCGGGCCACGGTGTTGCGCACGACCCGCTTGAGCCAGGGGTCGAGGGGCCGGTCGGTGTCGGGGCGGCGCTCAAGCGCCGCGAGCCAGGCCTCCTGCACGGCGTCGTCGGCCGTGGCCGGATCGGCGACGAGGTGGCCGGCCAGTCCGCGCAGCATGCGGCCCTGGGCCTCGAGCTCGGCGTCCTGCGGCAGGGGGCTGGGGGGACGGGGGATGACGGCCTCCGGGAGCGGCTCCACCATCATCTTCCCGAGCCCTGGGTTTTTCCCCCCGGAAGGGGCCGGTAGCCTGGGGCCCGTGCGTCTCCTCCTCGCCCTGACCTTGGCCCTCGTGCTGGCACCCGCTGCCCAGGCGGGCGGCGGCCCCGAACGCACGGTGGTGGTGGTGAACGCCGACTCGCCGGTCTCGCTCCAGGTGGCCCACGACTACGCCCGGCGGCGCGCGATCCCGCTGAGCCACCTGATCTACCTCGAGGGCGTGCCCACGCTGCGGGTGGTGGACCTCGCGACCTACCGTGAGCGGCTGTGGAACCCGGTCAAGGCCGCCCTGGTCGAGCGCGGCCTGCTCGAGACGACGGACCTGCTGGCCTGGTCGGCCGACTTCCCCTTCGGCGTAGATGTGACCGAGGAGGCCAAGGCCAAACAGGTCGAGGGGATGCAGCACGTTCCATTTCGCGCCGCGCTCACGGGCCTGACCTGGTTCTGGCGGCACGTGGAGGCCCAGGATCCCGCGCGCTACCTGGACCTGCAGGGCAACGCCTTTTTCCACGGCGACGAGACCGATAGCTCGGCCGGCACCTCGCACGGCTTCAGCGCCGGCCGGCCCTGGAACTCTAATCGCTACCTCTTGAGCGTGATGCTGGGCTACACCGGCGAGTGGGGTAACAGCGCGCCAGAGGTGCTCGACTGCCTCGCCCGCGGCGCCGCCAGCGACGGCACGCAGCCCGACGGCACGGTCTACCTGCTGGCCAACGACGACGTGCGCGCCGACACGCGTGAGCGCTTCTTCCCCTACGCCGCAAGCGTGCTCAAGGGGCTGGGACGCAAGGCGCAGGTGCTCACCAAGGGCGAGGACGGTCAGGACGGCATCGTGCCCAAGGGCAAGGCCGACGTGATCGGCGCGGTCCTGGGCGCCGCGGGCCTCGCCTGGGCCGGCAGCGGCAGCACCCTGCTGCCCGGCGCGATCGCCGAGCACCTCACCTCCTTCGGGGCCGACTTCAGCCACGGCGGCCAGACCAAGCTCAGCGAGCTGATCCGGGCGGGCGCGGCGGGTTCGTCGGGCACGGCGGCCGAGCCCTTGGCCCTCTGGCAGAAGTTCCCGCTGCCGGTGATTCACGCCCACTACGCCCGCGGCTGCTCGCTGGCCGAGGCCTACTACCAGAGCCTGGCGGGCCCTTGGCAGACGCTGGTGGTTGGCGACCCGCTCGCGCGCCCCTTCGCGCGCTTCGCCAAGGTGGAGTTCCCCTCGCCGGCTGTGAGCACCGCGCTCACGGGCGTGGTGGAGGTGAAGCCCGTCGTGACGCCGGCCACCAGCACG
>JANOFW010000025.1:0-4584 GCA_031413835.1 Planctomycetia bacterium | reverse complement strand
CCCTTCCAGTGGACCAAGCAGGTGGCCAGCCACTTCGGCGGCACGCGCAACGGCATGGTGCTGCACTGGCCCAAGGGCATCAAGTCCAAGGGCGAGGTCCGCAGCCAGTTCCACCACGTGGTGGACGTGGCGCCCACGGCGCTGGAGGCGGCGAAGCTGCCCGAGCCCAAGAGCGTCAACGGCGTCGTGCAGCGCCCGATGGACGGGGTCTCGATGCTGTACTCGGCCGATGACGCCAAGGCCGCCGAGCGCCACACGACGCAGTACTTCGAGATGTTCGGCAACCGCGGCATCTACCACGACGGCTGGGTCGCTTGCACGCGGCACTCCACCCCGTGGGACATGACGACGAAGCTTCCCGACCTGAAGGACGACGTGTGGGAGCTCTACAACGTGAACGTGGACTTCAGCGAAGCCGACAACCTCGCTGCCAAGGAGCCCGCGAAGCTCAAGGAGCTCCAGGAGGTCTTCGCCAAGGAGGCCCTCAGGAACCATGTCTTCCCGATCGACGACCGCCGCTCGGAGCGCTTCAATCCGGCCATCGCCGGTCGCCCCGACCTGCTGGGCGGCAGGAAGATCCTCACGGTCTACCCGGGCATGACGGGCATGCTGGAGAACGCCTTCATCAACGTGAAGGGCGTGCACCACACCATCACGGCCGAGGTGGTCCTCGCCGACGCCCAGACGCAGGGCGTGATCCTCGCCCAAGCCGGCTTCTTCGGCGGCTGGGTCCTCTACATGAAGGAGGGCAAGGTGCACCACGAGTACAACTTCTTCGCCATCGAGCGGACCAACATCGCCGGCACCACGGCGCTCGCTCCCGGCAAGCACACGATCGTCTACGAGTTCGTTCCCGACGCCGCCAAGCCCGGCACCGGCGGTCGCTCGACGCTGACCGTGGACGGCCAGAAGGTCGCCGAAGGCCAGATCCCCAAGACCCAGCCCTTCGTGTTCTCCGCCGACGAGGGCGCCGACGTGGGCCTCGATGGCGAGACGAACGTCTCCCCCGACTACAAGCAGGGCGACAACGCCTTCACCGGCAAGATCATCAAGGTCACCGTCGCGCAGAAGTAGCCTGGGGCGGCGATGCTGCCCCCGCGCCCCCTGACCTTCCGCGCCTCCGACGGTGGCGAGCTGTCCTACCTGCTGCACCTGCCGCCGGGGCACTCTGCGGGAGGCAAGCGCTGGCCCGTCGTGCTGTTCCTGCATGGCGCGGGCGAGCGTGGCCACGACCCCGCGCGTGTGCTCAGGCACGGCTTGGCCAAGCGGCTGCGGACGCTGCCCGACTATCCCGCCATCGTGCTCTCGCCGCAGTGCCCGGGCCAGACCACCTGGGTCGATCACCTGCTGCCCTTGCTCGAGCTGCTCGCGGAGGTCGAGAGCGGGATGCGTGGCGACCCGGACCGGGTGCACGTGACGGGGCTGTCGATGGGGGGGATGGGGGCCTGGCTGCTGGGCGCCCTGGCACCCGAGCGCTTCGCCTCGGTGGTGCCGATCTGCGGTCTGGTTCCGCCCGTCGAAGGCTTCCTCGCCCTGCTGGAGGGGCTCAAGACGCGGCGCGTCTGGGCCTTTCATGGCGTGGAGGACCCCGTCGTGCCCGTGGCCCACACCCTGGCCATCGTGGAGGCGCTCAAGCGCCTGGGCGGCCACCCGCGCCTGACGCTCTACCCCGACGTCGGCCACCGCGCCTGGGAACCCGCCTACGCCGACCCCGAGCTGCTGCGCTGGTTCCTCGCCTGACGTATGCTTCGGGTCTGGCGTGCGGAGCGGCGCGTGGCGGCGAAGCAGTACAAGTCAGGCGACGTGGTCGTGAGCTACGACCCCGACCTGTGCATCCACGCGGCCGAGTGCGTGCACGGGCTGCCCAGGGTCTTCGACACCCAGGCCCGGCCCTGGATCCAGCCGGCGAACGCCACGCCCGAGGAGATCCGGGCGGTCATTGGCAAGTGCCCCAGCGGTGCGCTAGAGTTTCGGGCCATGACCACTCCGGCTCCCACCCCTCCGAGCACCCCCAGCGGCGTCACCGTCACGGTGAAGCCCAACGGCCCCTACCTCGTCCAGGGGGGCGCCAAGGTCTGCGACATCGCCGGCGTGGTCCTCAAGGAGGGCGCTGTGCTGGCCCTGTGCCGCTGCGGGCAGTCGGCCGGCAAGCCCTTCTGCGACGGCACCCATGGCCGGGTGGGCTGGCGCAGCTAAGGGTTCGCTCGGTCCTCAGCGCGTCCCGGCGGTCCCCGCACCCCTCCGGCTCGCGCCGTAGGAGGTTACGTGGGAGGCCGCCTCGAACGCGGCGGGTGCGGACCGGAACTCCATGCCATGCGTCTCCTCAGCGGCGTCAAGCCGACCCATCGGCCGCACGTAGGCAACTACTTCGGGGCCATGCGCCAGTTCGCGGCGCTGCAAGACAAGGGCCCCGGCTTCTTCTTCGTGGCCGACCTGCACGCCTTGAACCAAGTGCACGACGCGGCCCAGCTGCGCGAGTACACGTTGGGCGTGGCGCTCGACTACCTGGCCCTGGGGCTCGACCCGGAGCGTTGCACGCTCTTCGTTCAGTCGCACGTGCCCGAGGTGAGCGAGCTGGATTGGATTCTCGGCACGGTCACCCCCATGGGCCTCTTGCAGCGCGCGCACGCCTACAAGGACGCGCTGGCCAAGGAGAAGGAGGTCGGCTTCGGCCTCTTCGCCTATCCGGTCCTGATGGCGGCCGACATCCTGCTCTACCGCGCCGACGCCGTGCCGGTGGGCAAGGACCAGGTGCAGCACGTCGAGATCACGCGCGACATCGCGGTGAAGTTCAACACGCTCTACTGCAAGGACTTCGATCCCCAGACCGGCCAGGGCGGCGCGCTCTCGCTGCCGGCGGCGCTGGTCCGGGAGGAGGTCGCCGTCGTGCCCGGCACCGACGGCCGCAAGATGTCGAAGTCCTACGGCAACACGATCCCGCTCTTCGGCTCCGACCAGGAGGTCAAGAAGGCCATCATGGGCGTGGTGACGAGCTCGACCACCGTCGAGGCCCCCAAGGACCCCACCACCTGCAACGTCTTCGCGCTCTTGAAGCTGTTCCTCACGCCGGCCGAGCAGGCGGCCCTGGCCGAGCGCTACCGCCACGGCGGAGAGGGCTTCGGCGTCTACAAGGGGCTGCTCCTCGAGCGCTTCCACGCGCACTTGGACCCGGCCCGCAAGCGCCGTGAGGAGTTGGCCAAGAACCCCGATGCCGTCCACGCGATCTTGAGGCGCGGCGCCGAGAAGGCCCGCGCCGTGGCCGGCGAGGTGCTCACGGCCGTCCAGCAGGCCTGCGGCGTGGGCCGTTGACGCGGGGGGCCGGGGGGGCGGGCCGGGACCCCCGGCAGACCTTGCCAGACGCTGAATGAACGTTCATTCTGCGGCCCATGTCCACCACCCTCGCCGCCGCGGCGGCCCCCGACCTCTTCGCCGACGCCCCGAGCAAGCAGGCTCGCCTGCTGCGCGCGGCCCTCGACCTCTTCGTGGAGCGCGGCTTCGGCGCCACCAGCGTCCCCGCCGTGGCGCGCCGCGCGGGCATGGCCACCGGTACCGTCTACCTCCACTTCCGCAGCAAGGAGGAGCTCGTCAACGCCCTGCTCGCGCACGTGCGCGGGCACGCCGCGGCCCGGCTGCTCGATGCGGTGGACCCGCACGCGCCGCTGCGCGCCCAGTTCGACGCTATCTGGGGTGTGTTCGCCGCCCAGCTGCTCGAGCACCCGGATGCGATCGCCTTCTGCGACCTGCACCACCACGCGGCCTACCTGACGCCTGCGGCGCAGGAGGCCTGGGAGCCTGCGCGACGGCTGCTCGACGCGCACGTGCGTCAGGGACGACGCTCGCGCGTCTACCGCGACCTGCCTCCGGGCGCCCTGCGCGCGCTGATGGCAGGCGCCCTGCTGGGCCTGTCGAAGATGGCGCGCATGGGAGAGGTCAAGCCCACGCGCGACCTGCTCGTGCGCGTGGGGGAGGCGGTCTGGGCCGGCCTGCAACGGCCACGTGCGGTGCGGCGCGCCGCGGGGAGGATCCGATGAGCCGCGGACTGCTCGGCTGGGGAACACTGCTGGCCGGCCTCGGGGCCCTGGGCGCCGTGGGCTGGTGGGTCTTCGCGCACGAAGGCGCGGCGCCGGTCGTGCCCCCCCGGCCCCCCTTCGCAGCGGCGAGGTTGGTCGCGGACGACTCGAAGGCGACCCACTGCCCGCTGCCGCTGATCGAGGGATCGCCGCTCGGACCGCCTGTCGCCTGGACGGGCGTGGTGCCGCCGGGAGGAATCGTGAGGTTCACACGGACCGTGGAGATGCCGCCCGGCCCGGGCTCGTCGAAGATCCCGTCGCCGTCCGCATCACGGTCGTGCAGGAACACGTCCTGGAGCGCGTTGGTGTCGTGCGGCACCAGGTTGGGGGCCCGCGACGCGAAGGCGACGAACCGGCCGGTGGCATTGATCGCCGCGTGGGTGCTCTCCCCGCCGAGGGCCTGGGATCCGAGGCTCGAGATGCTCACGCGCCGCACGGTGTCGGTCACCGTGTCGTACACGTAGATGTCCGAGCTGCCGTTCGTGTCGTCCGCGACGAGCGAGACGCGCGACTC
>JANOFW010000024.1:0-5472 GCA_031413835.1 Planctomycetia bacterium | reverse complement strand
CGCGACCCCGCCCTCTGGGTGCGCGGCGTGGAGCCTTGGATGGGACAGGCTGGGCCCAGGCCGGCGCCATTCGCCGTCGTCTGCGCTCCCGACGGCTCGTGCAGCGACCCGCTCGAGACCGCGCTGGCGCTGGAGGCCGCGCTCGTGGGGCGCTGAGCTGCATCCACCCCGCTGCGGACCTTGGGGCGCGGGGTCCGCTCTGTGAGACTGGCTGGGTGGCCAGCACGACGCCCATCGCGGTCCGGCTGAAGGTGCCGGAGAACGTCCTCGAGATCGACTGGGAGGACGGCGTGGCGAGCCGTTACGAGGGGGCCTACCTGCGCTTCGTCTGCCCCTGCGCAGGATGCCGCGGTCACGGGCCGGGTCAGGTGCCCGAGCCGAGCTGGGAGCAGTGCAAGGACGTGCGCATGGCCGGGGCCGAGGCGGTGGGGGCCTACGCGATCCGCTTGAAGCTGAGCGATCACCACGAGAGCGGCATCTATTCGTGGGACTTCTTGCGAGCAAACGATCCCGGGCCGGGCTCCACCCACGGCACGTAGGAGGACACATGAGTGACGGCGGAAATCGACAGACCGCAGAGGTCTGTAACATCGGCCCCCGCGGCGTGCGGCAGCGGGCCAGCGCGGGTGCCCTCTCGCTGCTCGCGGGGCTCGCGCTGGGGGCCTGGTGCGTCCTGGCTCCGGCGGGCTGGCCGCTGAGGGCGCTCGCGGTCGTCCTCATCCTGTTCGGGGCGCTGGCGCTCCTGCAGGCGCGTGCGAAGACCTGAGCCGTGCTCGGGTTGCGCGGTCAGCGCGACCTCGACCAGGGTGCCGAAGCCGTCGGCGACCCTGTGCTGGCTGGGGCGCTGCGTGCGCGTTCCAAGGGCATCATCGCGCGCGTGTTGATGGTCGGTGCCGTGGCTTCCGTGTTGCTCGTGGCGCTGTAGGGGGAGGGCGCTGGGTCGGAACACTCCCGACGGGTCGCCGGCGATCCTCGTTCGGCGACACCAGAGCCAGGCTGGAGCCTGGCGCTCCCAGGGCAACCCAAGAAGCCCAGGGTGGTGTCGGGCGTTCCCAGGGCGACCCAGGAGGGCGAGGGTGGAGTCGGGCGTTCCTTGGAAGGGGGGCGCGCCGTGGAGGACCACCGCGGGCCACGCGCGTCGATCCAGCTAGCCCACGAGACTGGGCTTGGCGCCCAAACCTACGCCGACGCTGGCGCGGTCGAAGCGCACGTACTCCCACTCGAAGGGGTTGCCGTTGATGCCCACGCGGGGCGGGGCGATCCAGGAGGCGATCTGGCCCAGGCCCAGCACGGGCTTCATCAGGCTGTTGACGAAGGCCTGGTCGTCGCCGGCGGGGAGCCAGCGCGCGCGGTTCTGCTCCCAGGTGGAGGGCGTGATGGGAGCGCCCTCGGGGTCGAAGGGCTTGCCCGAGTAGATGCCGACCTCGCGGTGGAAGCGCCGGCTCGGGAGCGTGAGGCGCTCGGGCCGCTCGGCCTTCTCGAGCACCTTGTTCCAGCGTTGCACGACGAACTCGCAGTCACCCACGTAGTCGTCGCGCAAGATCTCGTTCATGGCGTTGCGCAGCGGAACCTGCTTGTGCGCGAGCCGGTCGCCCTCCAGCACGGGCAGGTCATAGGTGCCCTCGAGCGCCACGTGGTCGGTGTACTTCTCTTCCTCCTTGTAGCGGCCCTTCAAGCCCTGCGCGAAGTACTGGGCCGCGTTGGAAGACTCCTCGCCGCCGAAGAGGTTGACGGAGGAGGAGAACCAGCGGTTCAGGTAGCGCTGGACGGTGGGCAGGTCGATGGCGCCCGCGGCGCGGATCTTGGCCACGTCGTCGGTCTTGAGCTGGTTCATCACCTCGGCCGTGCGCTGCACGATGCGGCCCACGCCGGTCTCGCCCACGAACATGTGGTGGGCCTCCTCGGTCAGCATGAAGCGCGCCGTGCGCGCCAGCGGGTCGAAGCCGCTCTCGGCCAGCGCGAGCAGCTGGAACTTGCCGTCGCGGTCGGTGAACGTAGTGAACATGAAGAAGGAGAGCCAGTCCTCGACGGGCTCGTTGAAGGTGCCCAGGATCCGCGGCGAGTCGGGGCTGCCGCTGCGGCGCTTCAAGAGATCTTCGGCCTCCTCGCGTCCGTCGCGGCCGAAGTAGGAGTGCAGCAGGTAGACCATCGCCCACAGGTGGCGCCCCTCTTCGACGTTGACCTGGAAGAGGTTCCTCAGGTCGTAGAGGCTTGGGGCCGTCTGCCCGAGCAGGCGCTGCTGCTCGACGCTGGCGGGCTCGGTGTCGCCCTGGGTCACGATGATGCGCCGCAGGGCGTTCCTGTACTCGCCCGGCACCTGCTGCCAGGCGGGTTGGCCGGTGAAATCGCCGCAGGGGACCTTGCGGTCGGCGGGGGCGTCGGCCAGGAAGATGCCCCAGCGGTAGTCGGGCATCTTGACGTGCGCGAAGTGCGCCCAGCCGTCGCGACCCACATCCACGGCGGTGCGCAGGTAGATCTGGTCGGCCTGGAAGCCCTCCGGACCCATGTCCATCCACCACTGGAGGAAGCCGGGCTGCCAGCCCTCGAGCGCGCGCTGCAGGCGCTTGTCGTCGTTGAGCCCGACGTTGTTGGGGATCTTGGCGTTGAGGTCGACGTTCGACATCGGGGCTAGGTCCTTCTCCAGTCGAAGACCGGTCGCTCGGGCCGTCCGTAGAGCGTGAGGGCGCCCATCTCTCCCGTGGCGTTGGGGCGCGTGAAGATCCAGTTCTGCCAGGCCGAGAGCCGGCCGAAGATCTTGGTCTCGAGCGTCTCGGGGCCCGCGAAGCGCAGGTTGGCCTCCAGACCCGTGAGCGCGTCGGGCGAGAGGCTGGCGCGTTCCTCGACGGCGATGCGTACCTCGTCGGCGTAGTCGATCTCGTCGGGTGCGAGCGTCACCAGGCCCGCTTCGAGCGCCGTGCCCGCGTCGAAGGGGCCGTCGTCGGCGTAGGCAGCGGCGAGCGCCTCCGGCGCGCCCAGGAAGCGCGTGGCCAGGCGGGTGAGGCCGTTGGACATGGGGTAGGCGCCGCGGTTGAGGCTCGAGAGGGCGACGGCAGTGGGCCGGGACGGGTCATCGAGCATGTAGGTGCGGTCGCACGCCAGGGCGATCTCGAAGAGCGTGCCGCCCCAGCAGGAGCCGGGCTCGATCAGGCCGAAGAGGCTGCGCGCGGTGAGGTCGAGGCGCTTGAGGGTGCGCTTCCACTGTTGGCAGACCTCGAAGAGGAACCAGTCCTGCTCAGCCTGCGCGGCCAGGAAGCGGTCGTGGGCCAGCACGAGAGACAGGTCGCCCTCAGTCTTGAGGATCACGAGCCCGGCCTCGAGGCGGTTGAGGCGCAGGTCGAGCAGCGCGTCATCGAGCTCGCGGGCGGCGCGCCAGAGCCACAGGTCGTTGCCCTGTGCGCGTGCCGCGGCGGCGTCGGCGGGCGGGGCGTCCTTGGGGCCGCGCAGCGTGAGGTGGGCCACGCGGCCCTCGATCTTCAAGCTCACATGGCGATGCTCGAGGCCGTTCGCGGTGTAGCGGCCGCCCAGGGGCGCGATCGGCACCCCAGGCAGCGCCCGGCCGTGGGTCGCAGGACGCGCGGCGGCCGCGCGGGCGCGATCGGCCACAGTGGCGGCGAAGCGGCTCGAGGGCACGACCGCGTCCACCAGGTTCCACTCCTGTGCGCGGCGGCCCTTGATGCCCTCGGCGACCGTGTTGAACACGTCGGCCCGGTCGCGGCGCACCTTGCGCTTGTCCACCACCCGCGTCAGGCCGCCGGTGCCCGGGAGCACGCCCAGCAGGGTCACCTCGGGCAGGCTGACGGCGCTGTTGCCGTCGTCTTGCAGCTGGATCTCGTCGCAGGCCAGGGCCAGCTCGTAGCCGCCGCCCGCGCACACGCCGTTGAGCGCGGCCACGGTCTTCACGCCGCAGTCGGCGGCGTAGGCCTCGAGGTTCAGGCGGGTCTCGTTGGTGAACTTGCAGAAGTTCACCTTGAAGGCGTGGGTCGAGAGCCCCAGCATGTGGATGTTGGCGCCCGAGCAGAAGATGCGCCCCTTGGCGCTCTCGACGATCAAGGACCGGACCTCGGGGTGCTCGAAGCGCAGCCGCTGGATGGCGTCGGCCAGCTCCAGGTCCACCCCCAGGTCGTAGGAGTTGAGCTTCAGGATGTAGCCGGGCCTCAGGCCCAGCTCCTCCTGCACATCCATGGCCAGCCGGGCCACCGGGCCCTCGAAGCTCAGCTTCCAGTGCCGGTAGCGGGACGGCTCGGTCTCGAAGCGGATCGGGGCCAACGCGGCCGTCGAGCCGTGGGGGTGGGTGGCGGTCGTTTCCACGCCGGGAGCGTAGCCGCCGGGGGGGCTTCCCGCGAGGATAGCCGCCTCCCCGGCGCGATCGGGCGCGGGGCGACGTTTGGACCCCAGGAGGGCCGCCCGCGTCGAAGGAGCGCCCCCCGTCGAGGTTGCTGCCCCGGAACCCCCTGTGAGCTCGCGAACCGACCCGCCCCCGATCGCCCGCGCTGCGAACGACGAGTCCCGTCTGCTGGCGGCGGCCCGCGCCGGGGACCGGGACGCGTTCGACTCCCTCGCGGTACGGCTCCTGCCGCGGCTCCTGGGCACCGCCCAGCGGCTGCTGCGCGATCCGGTGGAGGCCGAGGAGGTGGTCGCCTCCGCGCTGGCACGCGTGCATGCGTCGCTGGCCGGGTTCCGCGGTGCCGCGGCGCTCTCGACCTGGGCGCACCGGATCCTGTGCCGGCTGGCCGCCGACCGCGTGCGCGTGCTGGCGCGGCAGCGCCTGCGTGAGCGCCCTCTGCCCGACGACCTCGGGGCGCGCTCCGAGGCGGCGGAGCCGGGCGAGGTCGCCAGCCGACAGGAGCAGGGGCAGCGGCTGCGCCTGCTCGTGGATCTGCTGCCGCCCACGCAGCGGCTGGTGCTGGTGCTGGTGGCCTGGGAGGGTCTGACCTTGCGCCAGGTGGCCGAGCTGCTCGCCATGCGCTACGCGACGGTGAAGAGCAACGTGCATCACGCCCGCCTCGCGCTGCGCGACGCCCTGGGCCGGCTGGAGGAGGGCCGATGAGCCGTCCCGACCTCGGAATTGCCGTTGGGCTTGATTGACGCGGTCATAGCCTGTGTTTCCGAATCCACCCATATTGGCCAAAACCTTGCCGTCCTTCACCACTTGTGCGGCGCCTTGCAGTTCCGGTTTTTGGATCAGCTCCAGCCGTGTTGACAATTCCAACCCGGAAGACGATTTGGGGGTGAAATACGGAATGGCGCAAAACACGGCGCTCCCCTGCCGTAAATGTGCGGCGGCAAATTCAGCCATGTCTTTGCTGGTAGGCAAATTGTCCCCTCCGGAACGGTTGCGGCTCAAGACCCGGAAAAATCCTTCCAAGGCGGATTGCGAAATCCGGCCTTCCAGGGAACCAAAACGCACGCGCACCGAAACCGGAGCCCCCGACTTGAATTCCGTTTCTTCCACCCGACCCACATGAAATTCCC
>JANOFW010000023.1:0-5098 GCA_031413835.1 Planctomycetia bacterium | reverse complement strand
CGGCCCAGCAGGTAGGCCACGCCGCGCATGTCGCGCAGGCGCTTGACGTCCTCCCCCGCCGCCAGGCGCCGCGCGATCTCCACGATCGGCCGCTCGCCCATCCCGTACACGAGCAGATCGGCCTTGCTCGACGCAAGCATGCTCGGCCGCACGGTGTCGGACCAGTAGTCGTAGTGCGCGATGCGCCTCAGCGACGCCTCCACGCCCCCGATCACCACCGGCACGCCGGGGAAGGCCTCACGACAGCGCTGCGCGTAGATCGGCGTGGGCCGGTCGGGCCGCAGGCCGATGCGCCCCCCCGGCGAGTAGGCGTCGTCGTTGCGGCGCTTCCTGTTCGCCGTGACGTGGTTGATCATCGAGTCCATGTTGCCGGCGCTCACGCCGTAGAAGAGGCGCGGGCGCCCCAGCGCCCGCCAGGCCTCCGCACTCTTCCACTCCGGCTGCGAGAGGATCGCGACGCGGTAGCCCTGGGCCTCGAGCACGCGCCCCAGGATCGCCATGGCGAACGAGGGGTGGTCCACGTAGGCGTCGCCCGTCACGATCACGACGTCGGGCGCGTCCCAGCCCAGCGCACGCATCTCTTCTGCGGAGGTGGGCAGGAAGGGCAGCGCGCGTGACTTCTCCGACATGCCGCAAGTGTAGGGCGCGGGGCCGCGCGGGGGTCTTGCTGCGGGGGGCGCGGGGGGAGGGCGGCGCCCGCTCCCCTCGTCACTTCAGACGGGAGGAGGTGAGGGTCGTGATGATGAGCCAGCGCGCCGGGCCCGGCTCGGCGTGGGGCGCCGCCCCCCCGGCGGGGTCTGCGGCGGTGTCGGCCTCGGGTGGCAACGGCGGGAGGAAGTCGACCTGCGCGATCACGGATGTGACCACCGTGAGCTTCGTGCTCCCGTCCCAGCAGAAGACTTGGGACTTGCGCTCGGCCCTGTCGTCGTAGCGTACGACCATCTCCTCGATGTCCTGGGGCCGCTGCGCCGTGGCATCCTTGTGCCGCTTGGCCCAGCTCTGCTTCTGCGCGCGGATCTGCCCGACGATGACCTCGAAGCGCTTCTCGGCCGCCTCGGCCTCATCGAAGGACTCGTTCAGCAGCACGGAGACCTCCTTCGGAGCACGAATCCGGACGAGCCCGCTGATCCCGTCTTCGAAGAGCGGGTCCTTCAGGCGCCACTTCGTGCCCGGGGGATGATCGGGATCGGGTTCGAGGGGGTCGAGCCGCGCGACGGCGCCGTGCTCGGGGAGCTGGCGGATCGCCCGCTCGAGGAACGTGGCTGCACGCCGCCGGCTCTGCTGCACCCGTTGGGCCAGCGCGGCAGCTGCGCGCTGGAGGAAGGCCGTGAGCTCCACCCCTCCGGGGGAGTCTCGGTAGGTCGAGCCACCCTCCTTGAGCGCGAGCTCGGCGAGACCCACGGCACGACGGAGCTGCTTCAGTTGGAGTGCGCAGCTCGCCGCGTCCGCAAGCAGGTCCGGCGCCGGCGTGCCCTCGGCCAGCAGGCGGTCGTAGATCTCCATGGCGAGTCTGTGCTCGCCCTTCTTCATGAGGGCCTCGGCCGCGGGGCGGCTCACGGCGGCCGGCGGATCGTCGCTCCGGCACGGAGAGGCGCAGGCGAGCCACAGGACTACCAGCGTTACGCACGTTCGAGGCAGCATGGGAGGGCCCCCGCGAACCGCTACCGCCTCCAGTCTAGCCGCAGCGTCGCTGGCCGATGCGCGTATCCTCATGCGCCGGCCCCCGGGATCCACGCCTGCCATGGGACGCATCTTCGAGAAGCGCAAGACGACCATGTTCGCGCGCTGGGATCGCGTGTCGAAGCAGTTCGCGCGCATCGCCAAGGAGATCGCGATCGCGGTCAAGAAGGGCGACCCCGATCCCGAGACCAACCCGACGCTTCGGCGCGCGATGCACAACGCGCGCGCTGCCAACATGCCCAAGGACCGCGTCGAGGCGGCCATCCGGCGCGCGGCGGGCCAAGACGCGGTGGACTACCAGGAGATCCTCTACGAGGGCTACGCCGCCCACGGGATCGCGATGCTCGTCGAGTGCGCCACCGACAACCCCACGCGCACCATCGCCAACGTGCGCTCCTGCTTCAAGACGCACGCCGGCAACATGGGCACGGCCGGCAGCGTGGGCTTCAACTTCCGGCACATGGGCGTCTTCCGCCTCGACGCCGCGGCGCTCGAGGCCGCGGGCGTCTCGGCCGACGACCTCGAGCTCGAGCTGATCGACCACGGCCTCGACGAGATGCTGGCCGGCGCGGGTGAGAAGGGCGAGCCCCAGCTGGTCGCGCGCTGCGGCTTCGCCGACCTGGGCCGCTTGCAGCGTGCCCTCGAGGAGCGTCACATCAAGCCGGTGTCCGGGGGCACGGAGTACGTGGCGCTGGCCCCACTCGCCTTGCCCGAGGCGCAGGAGAAGGACGTGCTCGCGCTGATCGACGCGCTGGAGCAGGACGACGACGTGCAGAAGGTGTTCAGCACGCTGGGCTGAGACCGGCCGGCGCCGCCGTGCGTGCGGGGCCGCGTGGGGGAACCAGGCTGCGTCAGGGAACCGGGTTGCGCAGGAAGACCGCGGTCCACCAGATCGTGCCGCCCGGGCCCTGGTGCACGCCGATGCCGCAGTGCGTCCAGGCGGGCATGGTCTGTGCGCCCGAGACCGGCTGCGGAGCGTCGATCTGCGTGTGGTGGCCGGGCGAGCCGATCCAGCCGCTCACCACCGCGGCGCCGCTCTGGATCGCGTTGGTCCCCATCGCGAGGTTCTCGCCGACGAAGTTCGACGGCGAGATCCCGGGCCCCGGGTCGTGGGTGATGCCCGCGGCTGCGATGCGTTGGTCGGGCCCCGCTCCGTCGGGGTTCACGTGCGCGAAGAAGTTCCTGGCGCGCATGTCGAGGCAGTGGTCGTAGGCGACCTGCGCGCCCTGGGGATGCGCGATGTAGGCCGTCAGGCCCAGGCCGGCCCGGTGCGAGTTCATGGCCGCGAGCGCGTCGTCCGAGAGCTGCTGCTCGGCCGCGGTCATCGGATCGCCCGCGCCCGGGCCACCTCCGCCGATCGGAGGGCCGTTCCCACCGCCGCCGCCGCAGCAGGCGACCAGCCCGGTAGAGGCCAGGAAGGCCACCGAGCAGAGGGCGCGGACCGCGAGCCGCCGCCAGCCCGGACGCGTGGCGTCAGGACGCGTGGCGTCAGGGCGCGTGGGGTCAGGGTGCGTGGAGCGAGGGTGCATGCCAGAATCCTCGGGGAGGGTGGGACCGCACAGGGCCGACCACCTACCATCGGCCTGCCTGAGGCTTGGATGACAGGCTTCATCCGGCGGGTCACGCCTGGCCGCCCGAGCCCCTGTGACGCGGAGGGAGCGCCCGGCGGGACCGGGGGTGACGCGACGGGGGGCCGGGGGCAAGTCGGCCCCTGTCCCCCCCATGCGTTAGTATGGTGTTCGTGTTCACCTGCTTCACAACCATCGAGCACCGCGACCGCAGCGAGTTCTTGCTCGCGGAGCTCAAGACGGTGGCCGCCGCCCGGCGCGACCTCGACATCCGCGCGGCACGCGTGCTCCACGAGCTGGTCGAGTCCGGGGGGATGGTGTACGCAGGCTGCGCCTCGGTGGGCCAGCTGGGCGAGCGCTTCGGCATCGCCGGCCCGGAGGCGCTCATGCTCGTCGGGCTGGGCAAGACGCTCAAGAGCCAGCCCTACGTGGAGGATCTCGTCCGGCGCGGTCGGATCACCGTGGCCCACGCGGCCTGCGTGGGCGAGCCGCTCGACCTGCCCGCCCTCCACCGCGCGGACGACGACTGGATCGGGTGGGCCATGAGCGAGACCCTCCCCGAGCTACGCAAGCGCGTGCGGCTGCGGCGCGAGGAGGCCCGCCTGGGCGACGTGCCGCCCGTGCCGGTCTCCTTCTTCATCCGCGAGCAGGCGCGCGACGACTTCGACCGCGCCCGCACCATCGCCTCCCGCAAGGCCTTCCGCGCGCTCACGCCGGGCGAGACCTTCGAGACCGTCACCGACCACTACCTCGACACCTTCGACGAAGAACGCGCCGCCCCCCGCAAGCGTCGCCTCCCCGACACGGCGTTCCTCAACGGCCGCTACGTCCCGGCCGCCGTGCGCCGCGAGATCCGCGAGCGCCAGGGCGACGCGTGCGCCGTGCCCTTCTGCTACTACCCGCGCTTCCTCGACATGGCCCACATCGTGGCCCACGCCTCCGGCGGCTGCCGCGAGGCCGAGAATCTGCTCCTGCTCTGCTCGGTGCACCACGGCATGCTCGATGGTGGCAAGCTGCGCCTGGAGGGCACGGCCAGCGCGCCGCGCTTCTTCGACGCGCAGGGCCTCGAGCTCGGCACGCGCATCGAGAGCGAGGTGACCGCGACCTCCTGCGGCTCGGCCCAAGGGGCCAAGGGGGCCCAAGGGGCCCAAGGGGCCCAAGAAAACGTGCCGCCCGCTGAAAGCGAGTTCGAGCGCCTCTGCCGCACGGAGCGCGAGGCTCGCGAGCGCGCCGGCACCGCCTCGATCGACCCCAACCCTGACGGCGGGTGGCGGGGCTCGGGCTGGAGGCTCATGCCGGCCAGGGTCGACGATATCGCTTCCCAGGGGCCTCCCTCCCACGGGCTGAACGGCGACCCATCGAGCGCCGGGCCGCCCTGACGGGGCGGGACCGGCTGGACGCAGCACACCACTCCTGTTGCCCCTCAACTGCCCCTCCGCGCAGGGACTGTTCAGAGCGCCGCGCGAGTCGAGCAGGCTGCGCCCTCGGCGAGGGCACGCACCCCGGACGGGCTACACTCGGGACCGCCCAGTCTCGGGGGGCGTAGCTCAACCGGTAGAGCAGCGGCCTTTTAAGCCGTTGGTTGTGCGTTCGAGTCGCACCGCCCCCACCATCCTCCTCCTGGCAAGCGGGGCACGAGGCCCACTCGTAGCGGCCTCCGGGACCGGTCGGCGGAGTGGTGCGGATGGTGGCGGTGCTGCAGGGGGGATTGTGGGGTTCCAGAAAACTCCTTCCGCTTGAAGGGCGCGGGCGTCGCGTGAATCGGGTCGTCCCGGAGCCGGCTAGGAGGCCGAGCAATGGGACGGAAGCAGCCGACGAAGCGGAAGTCAGGCAAGGGGGCGAAGGCCGAG
>JANOFW010000022.1:0-19362 GCA_031413835.1 Planctomycetia bacterium | reverse complement strand
GGGGGGGGGGGGCCCCCCCGGCGGGCGGGGCCTGCCGCGCTTGTGTCGGGGGGGGGGGGGGGGGGCCCTTGGGGGGGCCGCGCCGCCGGCGGTGCGGTGGGGGGCGACGCGCGGGGGGGCGACGCGCCGGGGAGCGGTGCGGTCGGGTCGGCGCCGTTGTGCCAGATGGCGCGGTTGAAGGCGGGCGGCGCCACGTCCACGTCGATGGTGGCCTCGCCGGCGCGCCCGGACTTGGCGGCCGCGAGCACGGTATAGCGGCCGGCGTGCGGGGCGACGAAGACCAGCAGCAGGCCACCGTCGATCGTGGGCGCCATCTGCGGCGGCAGCACCCCGGCCGGTGTCTGCGTGCTGTCGAGCGCGCGGCCCCCGCTGGGGTCGATCACGCCGCGCACCTCGGGCTGCAGGTTCGAGCGGTTGGAGGGCCGGATCTTCACGCTGACCGTGCCGCCGTAGGGCGCCGTGAAGGAGATCGGGTGCGCGTCGGTCTCGACCAGGCGCGCTGTGTCGCCGACGATGCTGGGGAAGCGCAGCTCGTGCTTGAAGAGGTACCAACTGTCGGAGGTGCGGTCGGTGCTGGCCACGCTGAGCTGGTAGGCGCCGGTGCGCATCAGGATGACGCCCACATAGCGGGTGGTGGCCGCTCCCTCGGGGCTGGCGCGGTGCATGGCGAGGTCGATGGTGGCGCCCTGCGGGTCGGTCAGCACGGGCCGCGGCGCGCTGCGGTTGAGCTCGTCGCTCTGCAAGGTGAAGTCGAGCAACGACGACTCCACGCCCTCGAAGGTGAAGGCCTGAACCGGGACCTCGGGCACCAGCCGGCCGGACAGGGTGTCGCCGGTGGCGATGTTGGTGCCCGCGGCCTCCGGGGCCCCGCGCGAGCGGCAGGCGCCGAGCAGCCCGGCCGGCAGCACGGCCACGACCAGGGCGGCCACCCACGCCGCGCGCCCGCTACCGAAGACGCCCTCACGATGAACCTGACGCATGATGGTTGCTCCCACGTCGCTCTACCCACGCTGGACGCGGCTTGCGGGCCGGACAAGGCCCACGCGCCCGCGCACTACCCCCCACTCTATCGGCATGCGCAAGCCTGACTACATCCCCTTGTGTACGATCGCCGGTTCGGACCCCACGGGCGGTGCCGGGCTCCAGGGCGATCTCAAGACCTTCGCCGCTCACGGCGTGCGCGGCACGGCGGTGGTCACGGCCGTGACGGTCCAGGGGGCGCGGGGGGTGAGCCGCGTCGAGCCGGTGCCCCCCGATCTGGTGGCCGAACAGCTGGCCGTGGTGCTCAGCGAGGTCGAGCCCCTGGCGCTCAAGACCGGCATGCTCTGGGACAGCGCGACCATCGAGGCGGTGGCCGCGGCCCTCACCCCCCACCGCGGGCGCATGCCGCTGGTGGTGGACCCCGTGCTGGCGGCCTCCGCCGGGGGCGACCTGCTCGTGCCCGGTTCCCTCGCGACCCTGGTGGCGCGGCTCCTGCCCCTGGCGAGCGTGATCACGCCTAACCTCCCCGAGGCGGCCCGGCTCCTGAAGCGCGGCACGATCGGGGACCGAGAGGCCCCCGAGGCCGCCCGCGCTCTGCTGGCGCTGGGCTGCGGGGCGGTCCTGCTCAAGGGGGGCCATGGGGGCGGGAAAGAGGCGGTGGACTGGCTGGCCACCTCGACCGGCGTCACGCGCTTGGCCCTCCCCCGCCTGCCGGGGGTGGACCCCCACGGCACGGGCTGCGCCCTCTCGGCCTCCCTGGCCGCCTTCCTCGGGCGGGGGTTCTCGCTGGAGGAGGCGGCACAGGCCGCGAAGGACTACGTGCACCGGGCGCTGGTGGCCGGTCGAGGCGGCCAGCTGCGCCACGACGTCTCCTGTCTTTGAGCGCGCCTGGCGCAGGCCCCCGAGGCGGCCAAGGGGGCCGGGCGCTACCCTGCTCCCCATGAAGATCGCCGTGGTCGGCGCCGGCGTGATCGGCACCTCGTTGGGCCTGCTGCTGCAGCGCGCCGGGCACACCATCGTGGCCATCGCCAGCCGTACCAAGCGCCGGGCGCAGGCCGCGGCGGCGCTCCTGGGCGGGGTGGAGGTGGTGGCCGATCCCGGCCTGGCGGCGATGGGGGCGGACGTGGTGCTGCTGGCGGTGCCCGACCGCGAGATCGCCGCCGTGGCGCGCCAGGTCGTGGCGGGCGGGGCCCTCAAGCGCGGCGCCGTGGTCGCGCACCTGGCCGGAGGGCTGGCGGCCTCGGTGCTGGAGGCGGTGCACGCCGTGGGCGCCCACGCGGGGGCGCTCCACCCCCTGCAGACCTTCGCCGACGTGGACACGGCGCTCAGGCTCCTGCCGGGCACCATCTTCGTGCTCGAAGGCGACCCGCCGGCGCTCGACCTGCTCGCCTCGCTGGCCACCTCCATCGGCGGCCGTTCGCTGCGCCTCGCGCCGGGCCGCAAGGCGCTCTACCACGCGGGCGCCGTGGCGGCCTCCAACTTCGTCGTCACGTTGGTGGACTACGCCGTGCGCCTGCTCGTGCGCGCCGGCGTGCCCGAGGAGGAGGCGCTGCCGGCGCTCCTGCCGCTGCTCAAGGGCACGCTGACGAACCTCGAGACGCTGGGCCTGCCCGCGGCGCTCACCGGACCCATCGCACGCGGCGACGTCGGGACCGTGGAGGCGCACCTGGCCGCGCTCGCGGCGGTGCCCGACGACATGCTGCGGATCTACCTGGCCCTGGCCCGCAAGAACGTCGAGGTGGCGCTGCGCAAAGGCACGCTCAGCCCGCAGGATGCCCAGCAGATCGTGGGCTGGATCGAGCACTACGAACGCGGCGGCCCAGCCTGAGGAGGCGGCGCCCCCGGGCCCCCAGGCACATGGCACGGCGCACGACGCGGAGCAGTGCTTCCGCTACATTCGGAGCGTGAACCTCGAGCAACAGCGGTTCTGGGTGGCGCTGCTCAACCTGCAACGCGCTTGGCCCTCTGACGAAGCCGCGCTGGCGCTGCTGCCGCCGCGCCACCGGGACTTCAGCAGCGCGCCGGACTGGCCGGAGAGGAAGGCGCTCGCCTACCTGCTCAACAACCTGGAGCTGATCCGCGAGAACCACCGGCGCCTGGAGCTGGGCGAGCCGCTCGAGTACGACCTGCTCAACGCCAGCCTCGAGTCGCTCAAGCTGCGCCTGTTCGCCTGGACCGACCTGGGCGAGAGGCGCCGCGCCGCTCAGACTCGTGCCGATTTCGGCGGGCGGCTCGAGACGCTGCAGGTCACCAGCGGGCGCGAGGGCGTGAACCCCGGCACGCGCTACGTGCGCGCCACCGTCGAGCGCTGCCTCTACTACTTCGCCCAGTACGTGGACGAGCGCCTCTCCGACCCGGCCTACCCCGAGTGCTCGCCCGGCCGCGTGCGCGTGGCCGAGAGCGCGGCGGCTGGCGGCGACCTCGTGCTCGAGAGCCCCAGCCCCGTACCCTCCGCGTGAGCCCCGAGCGAGGCCCCAGTGTTAGCCCCAGATGTGAGCCCCAGATGACCCCCGGCGACCACGACGACTACCAGAGCCCGCTCTCGACGCGCTACGCCGGCGAGGCCATGCGCGCGCTCTTCGGGGAGCGGCGGCGCATCGCGACCTGGCGTCGCCTGTGGATCTGGCTGGCCGAGGCACAACGCGAGCTGGGTCTCCCCGTCACGGCCGCGCAGATCGCCGCGCTCGAGGGCGCCTGTGCGCAGATCGACTTCGCCAAGGCCGCCGAGTACGAGGCCAAGTTCCGCCACGACGTGATGGCGCACGTGCACGCCTTCGGCGACGCGGCGCCGGCGGCGCGCGGCGTGATCCACCTGGGCGCGACCTCCTGCTACGTGACCGACAACGCCGACGCGCTGCTGGTGCGCGAGGCCCTCCAGCTGACGGCGCGAGCCCTGGCCGAGGCGCTCGCCGCCCTCGAGGGCTTCGCCGCGCGCCACGCGCGCACGGCCTGCCTGGCCTACACGCACTTCCAGCCCGCACAGCCCACCACCATGGGCAAGCGCGCCTGCCTGTGGATGGCCGACCTGCTCGACGACCTGAAGGAGGTGGAGCGCGCGGCCACGCGCGTGCCCTTCCTCGGCAGCAAGGGCACGACGGGCACGCAGGCCTCGTTCTTGACGCTCTTCGGCGGGGACGCCTCCAAGGTGGAAGCGCTCGACCTGCTCGTGGCGCAGAAGGCCGGCTTCGCCGCGCCCGTGGCGGTGAGCGGCCAGACCTACTCGCGCAAGGCCGACTACCAGGCCCTGGCCGTGCTGGGCGGCGTGGCCGTGAGCGCCGCGCACTTCGGCAACGACGTGCGCCTGCTCTCGGGCCACGCCGAGGTCTCGGAACCCTTCGAGGACGGCCAGATCGGCTCGAGCGCCATGGCCTACAAGCGCAATCCCATGCGTTCCGAGCGCCTCACGGCGCTCGCGCGCCACGTGCTGGCGCTGGTGGGCGAGGCCGGCACGATGGCGCAGGCCCAGTGGCTCGAACGCACGCTCGACGACAGCGCCTCACGCCGCATCGTGCTGCCCGAGGGCTTCCTGGGCATCGACGCCGTGCTGCGCCTCGTGACGAACGTGGCGCGCGGCCTCACGGTGAACGAAGCCGTGGTGCGCGCGCGTCTGGCCAAGGATCTCCCGTTCATGGCCACCGAGGATCTGCTGATGCGCGCCGCCGCCGCAGGCGGCGACCGCCAGGTGCTGCACGAGCGCATCCGTGTGCACAGCCTCGCGGCGCGCGAGCGCCTGCTCGCGGGTGCCGAGACCAACGACCTCCTCGCTCGCATCGCGGGAGACGGCGCCTTCGGCAAGCTCAAGGGCGAGATCGCCGCCCTGGCCGAGCCGGCGCGCTTCACGGGCCTGGCCGCGCGCCAGACCGAACGCTTCCTGAAGGAGCATGTGGCCCCGGCCCTGGCCCCCTACCGCGCGAGCCTGGGCGCGTCGGTGGACCTGCGCGTGTAGGCGGGGCGGGGCTCCGCAGTCCGACCTAGCGGTTGACCTTCACGTTGGTGATGCGCGCAGCGCGATCGGTCACGAGCTTCTCGACGTACTCGTGCGCCGTGACGGCCGCGTTCAAGACCCGCAGCACGTGGCCGGTGTCGTCCCACCCCTGGAGCAGGGCGCCTGTGTGGCTGCGGAACTCGGCGCGAGTCAGGCCGTGCGCCAGCTCATAGACCACGCGTTCGATCGCCCACTCCGTCGAAACGGGCGGCGTCGTAGGTCGGTTGGGCCAGATCTCGACGTGCACGATCTCGTCGGAGCCGTCGGGAAGCGCGCGCGTGAACACGTACGTCCGCGCCTGATCTGCAAACGCAGCCGCCAGGAGGCTCACGACGCTCGGGTCCTGGGTCACGGCTACGAAGTTCGGCAGGGGCGACGCTCCCCGCATCAGCACCTGGGTGCGCTTGGAGGCGTGGGTGTAGTCGAGGTCGTAGACGTGCCCCTGATAGGTCATGAGTCATCTCCTCGGGGAGCAGCTGCCACGTGACAAGGCGGCAACGGCGCCCGTTCGTTTCGTCTTCCCCTGGCATCATACGCCCATGACCACCCCCGCGCCCTCAAGGCTCCCCCTGTGGCTCGCCTGTTTCGTCGGCGGACTGCTCAGCCTGCTGCCGGCGGCGTCCGCCGAGGACCCGCCCTTCGACGGCTCGCGCAACGCCCTGACTCTCCCCGACGACGTATGGGAGCGGGTGCTGGCGGACGGCGGACGCGCGGGCAGGGCCATCGGCTACACGGCCGACGAGCTCAAGGCCTTCGGCAAGGATGCACACCTGCTGCGCGGCGTCCAGGCGCTGTTCGCCGACGTGCGCAAGATCCCGCGCGAGAGCGGACGCATCACCTCGGGCCTGCTCGAGAACGCGGCCAAGCCCAGCGAGGTGCTGGCGCGCGCCTACGGCCTGTGCGACGTGAGCGCCGGCAGGATGTACGAGCCCCCGAAGGACAAGCGTTGGGGCTACGAGCCCATCGAGAGCCTTGAAGCACCCGCGGAGGCCCTACGCAAGTTCCTGATCGGCCCGCCCAGCGGCCTGGAGGCCTACCCGCCCGCCGTGCTGCGCCTGATGGTGCGCGTGTGCGTGGGGATCGCACGGGCCGACCGCTGGACGATCCTCGCCCATCGGTTCGAGAGCTGGGACCCGGCCGTCAGGGAACAGGACGGAGTGATCGAGCGGCGCACCAGCGCACATGAGGAGTGCGTGGCGCCCTGGAAGGACGAGGAGCACGACCAGACCGCCACCTTCCGCACGCGCACGCTGGACCGCCTCGCGACGTTCGACCGCGCGCGCATGGCCTACGCCTCCCAGATCCTGGCCGTGCATCTGGAACGTGCGCTCGAGGAGTGGCGCACGGCCCCTGACAAGGACAAGGCGCTCGGCGAGGTGCAACTGCCCCTGAGGCTTGCGTCCGGAAACGGCAGCATCCTCCTCTACGGTCCCGGAGACGACGAAGCCGTGATACCGGCCGACACGAAGCTCTCGATCGATCTGGGCGGGGACGACGGATGGACAGGGAGCATGGGCGCCGGCTGGGAGAACGGGACGCGAATCGGCGTGCACCTCGACCTGGGCGGGAACGACCGCTACCGCGCCGAGGCGCCTGCATCGCTAGCCTGCGGCATGGGTGGCATCGGCATCGTCGTGGACGAGGCCGGCGACGACACCTACTTCGGCGTGGCCAGCAACCTGGGCTGCGGCTGGTTCGGCACGGGCCTGCTGCTCGACTTGGCCGGCAACGACTCCTATCGCTCCCAGGGGCCGTGGGGACAAGGCGCGGGCCACATGGGCGTGGGCGCGCTCGTGGACCTCGCCGGCGACGACGACTACGAGTGCACCGAGCAGTCGCAGGGCCTGGGCGGCACGCTGGGCACGGGTCTCTTGATCGATCTCCTAGGCAACGACACCTACGTGGCCCGCGACGACGGCAACATCTCCGAGCTCTACCTGGGGCAGAGCGTGGCCATGTCGCAGGGTTGCGGCTACGGGCGGCGCGCCGACATCGGCGACGGCCACAGCCTGGCGGGCGGCGTGGGGATCCTCGTGGACGGCGCGGGCGACGACCGCTACCACGCGCAGGTCTGGGCCCAGGGCTGCGGCTACTGGTGGGGCCTGGGGATCCTCGAGGACCGCGGCGGCGACGACGCCTACCAGAACGGCAAGTACTCGGCCGGCGCCGCCGCGCACTTCGCCCTGGGCGTGTGCATCGACCTCGCGGGCAACGACATGCACAACGCGACGAACGTCGGCGCCAAGAACCAGTTCCAGGGCCACGCGCGCGACGGCAGCATCGGCGTCTTCGTGGACGGCGACGGCGACGACGGCTACGACGTCAACAACAACTGCGCTGGCTCGGCCGACCTCAACAGCATCGCGCTCTTCTGGGACCGCCGCGGCGAGGACCGCTACACCTTCCACCCCACCGACATCGAGGACAAGGACAAGCCCAACGGCTGGAACGACACCGGCGCCTTCGGCACCTCCACGCGCTACCCGCCCTTCTTCTCCTTCCGCGACGACCTGCCCTCCTGGGGCATCTTCCTCGACACCGGCGGCCGCGACACCTACGCGAACGAGCGCCCCGCCAAGGGCTGGGTCCCCACCCCCGCCGCCGACGGCGCCACCTGGAAGCCGCAGTCCGGCCCGCTCGTCTTCGGCCTGGGCTACGACCTGGGCTCGCCCGCGCGCTGACGTCAGGGCAGCGCGGCGCCCAGCCTTGCGGCGACTCGCCCCAAGCGCTTGTCGAGGGTCCAGAGCGCCACCCCTTGAACCCGGGCCGAGGCCAGCAGGTGCATGTCCAGCCATCCCAGGCCGAGCCCGGACAGGCGCTGGGACGCAACGAAGCGCAGCACCTCCTGATGCGCGAGGCTGTCGAGTTGAGGGAGGGCGGAGAGCAGTCCCAGGACCTCGTCCCTGCGCGCCAGGTTCCCGCAGGCCAGCTCCCCGACGATGAAGGGGTGGCACCACACACTTCCCGCCGTCAACAGATCGTGCAGGCGTTGGTTGCCGCCACGCAGGTGATCCACCCACACCGACGTATCGACGAGGATCACGCAGGACGGCGCGGCCTGCGCCGGACGATCGGTCGCAGGCGCGACTGGCTTCCCCCGAGGGCCGCCAGACGCCGCGCGCTCTCGCGCGCGATCAAGGCCTCGAGCCCGGCGCGCACGAGCGCTGTCTTCTGCGCCAAGCCTGTCAGCCGAGCGGCCTCACGCAGCAGGGTCTCGTCGATGTGGAGGGTGGTACGCATGCATACAAGTATGTACACATCCGTGCCTCTTGGCAAGCGCCTTCCACCGCCCACCGGGCGCCCCGGTCCCGCAGAGGACGCCCGGGGATTGGCAGTCGAGTGACCCCACTACCTCACACGCAGCCCACTTGACGTGCACCTGCTATGCTGCCCCGCGTGCGCCGCACAGCGTCAGTCCTGGTCTGCAGCCTGCTCCTCGCGGCGCTCGGGCCATCGCGCCCTGCTGCCGCGGGGCCCAAGACCAAGCGCGAGAACCCTCCCTATCCCGCCGACTTCCAGGCAAGGGTGCGCAAGGCGATCGAGCGCGGCGTGGCCCACCTGCGCACGAAGCAGCTGCACGACCCGCCCGCGGATGCCTACCCTGACGCCCCGGGAGAGGGCATGGACACTGTGCGCTACGAGGAGGCCGCCGCCGTGACCTGGGTGCTGCGCCGCGCAGGAGTCCCGGCCGACGACCCGGCGTTTGCCAAGGCAGCCAAGACCTTGGGCGCGCGCGTACAGATGAGTACCGAGGAGGCGGCGCTGCTGCTCCTGGCGCTCTGCGTCGAACCCTTGCCGCTGGGAAACCCGTTTGAGATGCCGGCCCCCGCAGGGACGTCCGCGAGCACGCCGCCGTTGTCGGCGATGGATCGGGCCGTCGTGGATCGCACCGTGGCGTTCCTGTTGGGCGGGCAGCTCAAACGCCGGTCGGCGGGGGCCAGGGCGGGCGACGACGGCGCCTGGGGCACCGGTGAGCCGGGGCGCCGCCACGTAGGCATCATCCCATCGACGTACTTGGCCCTGCTTGGGCTCGAAGCCGCCTCGCGTCGTGGCGCACGAGTTCCAGCGCGTGTCTGGGTCGATGCCTTGGGGCTTCGCCTGGCGTGGCAGGCCCCGAAGGGGCCGGCCGTGAGCCTCAGGATGAACGAGATACGGGGTGCGGAGCTGTTCGAGTCGGTGGAGCGAGCGAAATCGCGCGGCTTCGGACTCATGGAGTCGCTGTCCGACCGGCCGACCGGGTACTTCAGCGCTGCGGGAGTGATCGGGCTCACGATCTGCCAGGATGCCCTGCAGACAGAGCCGACGTTCACCCGGGAGCTCCGCGAACAGACCCGCCTCGGCATCCGCGACGGGCTCGCCTGGGTGCAGCAGAACTACGACATCGCGCACAACCCGGCGCCTCAACGGCCCGGTGGCCACGATGTCGACTACGACCCCTGGCTCCAGAGCCTCGCCCATCTGGCGATCCATGCGCGCATGCGCTTCTTCGGTACCCACGACTGGTACCAGGAGGGGGCCGAGCAGCTGCTCAAGACGCAAACCGCGGACGGCTCGTGGGACGCGATCTGGTGGTCGAACTGCTACCCACTGCTGTTCCTGCTGCGTGCCAGCCTCTCCTCGGTGGTGCCGGTGATTACGCCGAGCGAGGGCGCCGCGGCGAAGTGAGGCCACGAGCCGAGCCGGTCAAACGGCAGTGGTCGCCTGCGCCAGCTCGGGATGCGCCTGCCACCAGGCGCCAGCGTCGGACTCGGTCCAGCGGCCGGCGTCGGCGCAGGCGAGCAGGGCGACCCGCAGGGCTTCGGCGCTCGCGGGACGATCCTCCGGTCGCTTGGCCAGGCAGTCGAGCAGCAGGCGCTCCAAGTCGGCGGGCACGGCGACGCCGCGCGCGGAGGGACGGATCGGCGGGCGCTGCATGTGGGCCACGACCATCTCCATCACGTTGTTGGCGTCGAAGATGGGCTTGCCGGTCAAGAGCCAGCAGCCCACCGCGCCCAGCGCGTAGAGGTCGGAGGCGGCCGTGGCCGGCTCGCCGGAGACGACCTCGGGCGAGATCGTGTGCGGCGAGCCGCAGACCTCGTCGGCGCCGGTGAGCGAAGCCTCCGTGGCGCCCGTGTCGCGCACCAGGCCGAAGTCCATCACCTTGACCACGTCGTGGGCCAGGCCCTGGCGGCAGAGCAGCAGGTTGCTGGGCTTGACGTCGCGGTGCACGAGGCCGATGGCGTGCGCCTCGGCCAGCGCGCCCGCGGCCTGCGCCAGCACGTGGATCACGCGCGCGGGCGGGAGCGGGCCCGCGGCCTCGACGAGGCGCTCGAGGTCGGCGCCGTCGAGCAGCTCCATGGCGTAGTAGAAGACGCCGTCGGCGGTCTGGCCGTAGTCGAAGACGCGGATCGTGTTGGGGTGGGTGAGGCGGCTGGTCTGGCGCACCTCCTGCTCGAAGCGCTTGAGCATGCGCTCGGTCAAGACCTCGCTGCGCACCAGCTTGATGGCCGTGGGACGGCGCATGAGGGCGTGACGCGCGCGGTGCACCTCCCCCATGGCCCCCTTGCCGATCAGACCCTCGAGCACGTACTGGTCGAGCTGACGCGCCTCGTAGGCGCTCACCCGCAGCCGGAAGTTCACCCGCGAGGCCACCACCGCCACCGCGCCGCACAGCACGAGGTAGGTGAGGTCCCAGGTGACCAGCTCGGGGAAGCCCGCCGGAGGCAGGGCGAGGCCGTGCCAGACCTTCAGGTAGCCGTGCGCCGCCTGGATCCCGAGGATCAAGAGCGGCGCGGGCAGGCAGCCCCAGAAGGTGCGTAGCGCGCGGCTCGGCACGACCACTGCCCGCGTCACCAGGAACAGCCCCAGCATGGGCACGAGCGAGGGGTTGCCGAGCTCGTAGGTGAGTTCGTAGATCACGGCGCACGAGAGCACCGTGGAGGCCTGCAGCAGGGAGTCGGCCAGGCCCAGCGCGCGGCCGCTCCATCGGCCGCGCCTGAGCAGCAGGTGCTGCACGCCGACGTAGAGCATCCCGGCGATGTGCACCCAGGTGCTCGGCTGACGCCAGTAGCCGGCGTAGCCGGGCCCCGTCGGCTGCGCCAGCACGAGGTGCATGATCAGCAACGCGAGCGTCACCAGGAACAGCACGCCCACGCACAGCCCCAGACGCTGCTGGCGGTAGGCGTTGAACTCCGCCTCGAAGCCGCTGCTGCCACGCCGGAATCCGGCGCGTGTTCGTGTCTCGCTAGGTTCCGGGGATCCCGCCGAGGACAGCCGGGGGGCGTGACGCGCCGCCGAGAGGGGGGTCGGGACCTCCATGCGGCCGGGATTGTAGGCCCGCAGGGGCGCCTACGGAGGGGGGCACGCGCCGAGGGGCAATCGCCCTCCACCGCGACAGGGGCGGGGGCCGATAGGGGGCGGACGACACGAGGCTCGCGAGGGCGGATCTCGGCCAGGGATGCGGCTTCCCGGGAAGGTGCATGACCGGTACGGACTCCTTGACGGCTCGACCTGGCGCGCAGCGCACGACGCTCCGCGCGGCGACCGCCTCCCTCCTCGCACTGGGCCTCGCGGGCTGCGGCGTCGGCGGCGAGACAGGCTCCGCGGGCTCCGCCCCCGTGACCGCCGGCAGCACGACCACGCCCGCGGCCCAGGCGCTGAGCATCACCACGGCCAGCCTCCCCACCGGACAGCCCGGTCTGGCCTTCCCGACGACCACGCTCGTGGCCGCACCGGCGACGGGCCCCGTCACCTGGACGCTCGCCGACGGCGCGCTCCCCGAGGGCCTGTCCCTGAGCGTGGACGGACGGATCAGCGGCACGCCCCTCGCGCCGGGCGTGAGCACCTTCACGGCCTGCGTGGCGCGCGAGGGCCTGAGCGCCACGCGCACCTTCGCCATCGCCGTCGCCAGCTTCGGGCTCGTGGCCCTCGAGGGCCTCGAGGACGGCACGGCCGCCACGGACACGGCCGTGTCCCTCACCTGCGTCGGGGCCTCGGGCGACGTGCGCTTCGAGATCGTCGCCAACGGCAGCGGCGGGCTGCTCGGCGAGATCGACCCCGCGGACGGCACGGCCACCTGGCGCACGGGAACCTGGGGAGCCGGCGCGCGCGACTGCCTGCGCGCGGTGGACACGCTCACGGGCACCGTCGCCGAGCTCTGCTTCGAGGTGCAGCGCGACCCCACGCCGGGCTTCGCCGCCGAGTTCGGCTCGACCGACGTGTGGTACGTGGACACCGCGCCCAAGCACGGCACGCATCCCTTCGCCTCGGACTTCCAGGCCATGCTCGCGGCCGCGGGGCTGCGCCTGGCCTCGAGCACCTCGCGCGAAGGCACTGCCGCCGACGCCCTCGCCGAGCGCTGCGCGCGCCTGGCCACGCTGCGGCACCTGAGCCGCTACTTCCTGCGCGGCGCCGACGGCTCGCGCGCCGAGGGCCTGCCCATCTCCTTCCCCTGGGCCGAGCCCGTGGGCTGGCAGCGTCCGGCCGAGGGCTCGTGGCTGGGGGGCGCGCCCGGCCGCTTCAGCGTGATCAGCGTGGTCCACGGCAGCACGCCGGGCATCCTGGGCACGGCCTACGCCGACGGCGTTCAGAACGGCAACCACGAGAACGACACGACCGCCGGCGGCACGGGCGAGCTGGGCGTGTTCGGCAACCGCTTCGTCGAGACGCTCAATCTGGCCTACAACAACCTCGCGCTGCTGCACTCGCCGCTCACGGCCGACGACGCCGAGGTGCTGGCCGCGATCTTCTACGGCCTCCCCACGACGAACCCGCGCGCCGCGCTGCTGCGCAACGCCATCGAGGGCGTGGGCCGTTCGCTGGCCTCGGTGGCGGCGCACGAGATCGGCCACAGCCTGGGCCTGGCGCACACCGCGACCTACGTGCCCGGCTCGCTGATGAACAGCTCGGCCGTCTTCGGGCCCGACGTACCGCAGTTCTTCCTCTCCGAGGACGTGGCGCGCCTGCGCGGCGCGCTGCCCGGCCCGGGCCGCCAGGGGAGCGTGACCGCCAAGCTCCACCTCGTGACCGACGGCGTCACGCTGCCCGAGGGCGGCATCTCGGTGTGCGGCCCCGGCGAACGCTGCAACCTGACGCTGGCGCCCGCCAGCGGCGAGCACACCCCCGTCCGCTGTGCCTGCGGGCACGCGCATCCTCCCGCCCGCTAGATCGCCGGCCTCGGTCCTGCAACGGTCGATGGACGTCGCGGTGCTGCGGCCATCGAGACCCCCGCAGGGGCTCGCTTCGCCATCCGCACGCCAGCGCCGCGCTGGGTGGGTGTACTGCTAGGCGCCCCGCGAGCGGGGCGCCGTGGAGGGCCGCCGCGGAGGACGCCGTGTAGTCTTCCTACATCAGGACGACGCGGTGGCCCGAGCGCCCCCAACCAGCGCGGCGCCCCCCGGGCCCCCCGGCCTTAGAGCAGGGACGCGCGACGAATCGGAGACCGGCCGCCGTGACCCTCTACTCGACCGCCCAGCAGGACAGCGACCCGGAGGAGACCCGGGAGTGGCTCGAGTCGCTGGCCGAGGTGGGCGATGGGCGCGGCCCCGATCGCGCGCGCTACCTGCTGGCCCAGCTGCTCGAGCAGGCGCGCCGCGGCGGCTTCCTGCCCGACCAGCTGCTCAGCACCGACTACGTCAACACCATCGCCCTGGAGCACGAGCCGGCCTACCCGGGCGACGAGGAACTCGAGGAGAAGATCGACTCGATCATCCGCTGGAACGCGGCGCTGATGGTCGTGCGCGCCAACACGCAGTTCGCCGGGCTGGGCGGGCACCTGTCCACCTTCGCCTCCTCGGCCGAGCTCTACGACGTCGGCTTCAACCACTTCTTCCGCGGCAAGGAGGACGGCGGCGCGGGCGACCAGATCTTCTACCAAGGTCACGCCTCGCCCGGCATCTACGCGCGCTCCTACCTCGAGGGCCGCTTCGACAGCAAGGTGCTCGACCGCTTCCGCCGCGAGACCGTGCGCGGCAAGGGGCTCTCCTCCTACCCGCACCCGCGCTTGATGCCCGAGTACTGGGAGTTCCCCACGGTCAGCATGGGCTTGGGCCCCATCGCCTCGATCTACCAGGCGCGCTTCAACCGCTACCTCGAGGCCCGCGGCATCAAGCAGACGTCGGGCTCGCGCGTCTGGGCCTTCATCGGCGACGGCGAGACCGACGAACCCGAGTCGTTGGGCGCCCTGAGCGTGGCCGCTCGCGAGGGCCTGGACAACCTCGTCTGGGTGGTGAACTGCAACCTCCAGCGCCTCGACGGCCCGGTGCGCGGCAACGGCAAGATCATCCAGGAGCTCGAGACGGTCTTCCGCGGCGCGGGCTGGAACGTGATCAAGGTGGTCTGGGGCCGCGAGTGGGACCCGATCCTGGCCGCCGACAAGGACGGCCTGCTGCGTCGGCGCATGAACGAGCTGGTGGACGGCACCTTCCAGAAGCTGCGCGCCGAGGGCGGCGGCTACATCAGGAAGCACCTCTTCGGCTCCGACCCGCGCCTGCTGGAGATGGTGGCGCATCTCGACGACCAGCAGATGGGCCGCCTGCGCCGCGGCGGCCACGACCGCGCGAAGGTGCACGCCGCCTACAAGGCCGCCGTCGAGCACCGTGGTCGGCCCACCGTGATCCTGGCCCACACCGTCAAGGGCTGGGACCTGGGCGAGAGCTTCACGGCCACGAACGTGACGCACCAGCTCAAGAAGATGACCGTGGAGCAGCTCCAGGCCTTCCGCGACCGGCTTGAGCTGCCCATCCCCGACGCCAAGCTGGCCGAGATGCCCTACTACCATCCGGGCCCGAACAGCCCCGAGGTGCGCTACGCCCTGGAGCGGCGCAAGGCGCTCGGCGGCCTGCTGCCCAGCCGGCGCGTGAGTCACAAGCAGAGCATGCCGATCCCCGGCAAGGAGCTCTACGAGGAGTTCACCTCGGGCTCGAAGACACCGGTCTCCACCACCATGGCCTTCGTGCGCCTGCTCACCCGGCTGCTCAAGGACCCCAAGATCGGCCCGCGCGTGGTGCCCATCATCCCCGACGAGGCACGCACCTTCGGCATGGAGCCGCTCTTCCGGCAGGTGGGCATCTACTCGGCGCAGGGCCAGCTCTACGAACCCGTGGACGCCGACCAGCTGCTCTACTACCGCGAGACGAAGGACGGCCAGGTGCTCGAGGAGGGCATCACCGAGGCCGGCTCGATGGCCTCGTTCCAGGCGGCGGGCACCTGCTACGCCACCCACGGCGAGCCGATGTTCCCCTTCTACATCTTCTATTCCATGTTCGGCATGCAGCGCGTGGGCGACCAGGTCTGGGCCTTCGGCGACGCGCGCGGCCGCGGCTTCCTGCTGGGAGCCACGGCGGGCCGCACCACGCTCAACGGCGAGGGCCTGCAGCACGAGGACGGTCACAGCCACCTGCTGGCCACGGCGGTGCCCAACCTGGTGGCCTACGACCCCGCCTTCGCCTACGAGATCGCCGTGATCGTGGAAGAGGGCCTGAGGCGCATGGTGCGCGAGACGCAGGACGTCTTCTACTACGTCACGCTGCAGAACGAGAACTACCTGCAGCTGCCCATGCCCGCCTCCACCGAGGGGAACGACATCCGCGAGGGCATCCTGCGCGGGATCTACAAGCTGCGCGCCGCCGAGAAGCGGCTCGCGCGGCACGTGAACCTCTTCGGCAGCGGCTGCGCGATCAACTTCGCGCTCGAGGCCGCCGCGCTCCTGGCCAAGAACCACGGCGTCTCGGCCGACGTGTGGTCGGTGACCTCCTACCAGCAGCTGCGCCGCGACGCGCTCGACGCCGAGCGCCAGAACCGGCTGCACCCCGAGGGCCCGCGCCGCGAGCTCTACCTGCACCAGGCGCTCGGCGACGCCAAGGGCCCCTTCATCGCCGTGACCGACTACGTGAAGCTGGTCCCCGACATGATCGCGCGCTGGCTCCCCGGCCGCCTCGTCCCCTGCGGCACCGACGGCTTCGGCATGAGCGACACGCGCGAGTCGCTGCGCCGTCACTTCGAGATCGACGCGCCCTCCGTCGTCCTCGCCACGCTCGACGCGCTCGCGCAGGACGGCCACGGCCGCCCCGGCGAGCTCTCCGGCGCGCTCAAGACCTACGACTACGACCCCGAGAAGTGGCGCCCGTCATCGTTGTAGGGGCGGCACGGAGTTCCACGCCACAACCTAGCCCGACAGGGCCACGAGCGCTGCCGCGCCCAGGGCGAGCGCCACCGCGAACGCACGAGCCACGTGCCAGCCCAACGCACGTCCGCCGAGGCCGAAGGCCAGGCCGGCCTTGAGGATGGTGTCCACGGCCGAGGCGATCAGCACGCCGTGGACGGCGATGGTGGCGTCGAGGCCGGAGGCGCTCTGGCGCGCAAGCGTGAGCGTGATGGCGTCCACGTCGCCCAGGCCGGCGACCACGGAGAGCGCGTAGACGCCGCGGTCGCCGAGCCAGGCGCGCAGCCCGCCGGCCGCCAGCGAGACCAGCGCGAGCAGCAGGGCGAACTTCAGGGCCAGCCCCAGCTCGAGGGGGTTCTTGAGCTCGAGGCGTGGCGGGTCGTCCTCGCGGCGCGAGCGACGCCAGGCGAGCAGCGCGTCGCCCCAGCAGAACAGCGCTGCCAGCGCCAGGGGCGGAGCAGCGAGCGGAAGGAGGGCCGGGCGCACGACGGCCAGCAGCACGATCACGCGGGCGAACATGGTGCCGCCTGCGCCGACGATGCCCGAGGCGAGCAGGGGCGTGAGCTTCGGCTGCGTGCGGGCGCGGCGCGCGAAGTCGAGCGTGACGGCGGTGGAGGAGACCAGCCCGCCGAGAAGGGCCGCCAGGGCCAGGCCGATGCGCGCCCCGGCCCGGCGCATGACCACGTAGCCCACGAAGGAGAGCCCGGCCAGCAGCAGCACCATCCAGAGCAGCTCGTGCAGGTTGATCGCGTCCCAGGGCCCGAAGGGCTCGTCGGGCAGCAGCGGCATCAGTACGAAGGCCAGCGCGAGGAGCTTCAAGGCCGCCTGGAGCTCGACCTCCTCGAGCCGCTCGACGGCGCCGTGGATGCCGCGCTTCCAGCCCAGGAACAGCGTGACCACCACCGCGGCCGCCCCGCAGACGACGCCATGGCCCAAGGGCGGGCCCAAGGCCAGCACGAAGGTGACCAGCGCGGCCACCTCCGTGGTCGCGCTCTGGCGCCCGCCCTCTCGGGCGCGCAACAGGTACGGGCCCACCACCAGGGCGGCCAGCGCCACGAAGGCCACGATCACCACGGCCGGGCCCAGTTCCTCCGTGAACAGCCCCGCCAGCCCGCCGAAGAGCCCGATCAGGGTGAAGGTGCGCACGCCCGCGACGCGCGTGCCCGGCGCCGCCTCACGCAGATGCCAGCCTCGCTCCGTCCCGATCAACAGGCCGATCGCCGTTGAGGCGGCCAGCGGGGCGAGTTCGGGCCAGGGACTCATTCCGTCAGGGTACGGCCGCGGGCGATACTGAGCGCGTGCGCCCTCCTCCGGACTCGCTGGCCCAGCGCCGACGGCGCATGGTGGACCTCCACCTGCGACAGCGTGGCATCGCCGACCCGCGCGTGCTGGCGGCCTTTGAGCACGTGCCGCGCGAGGCGTTCGTGTCGGCGGACGCGGCCGAATCGGCCTACGACGACATGCCGCTCCCGATCGGGCACGGCCAGACCATCTCGCAGCCCTACATCGTGGCGCGCATGCTCGAGCTCGCGGCGCTCGCGCCCGACGACCGTGTGCTCGATGTGGGCACGGGCTCCGGCTACGCGGCCGCGCTCGCGGGCCAGCTCGCACGCGAGGTGGAGTCGATCGAGCGCATCCCCGCGCTGGCGCGCGAGGCCGCCGCGCGCCTGACGGTGGCGGGCGCGACGAACGTGCGCGTGCACGTCGGCGACGGATCGCTGGGCCTGGCGGCGCGCGCGCCGTTCGACGCCATCCTCGTGGCCGCCACCGCCCCCGCGCCCCCGGAAGCCCTGCTGCAGCAGCTCGCCCGCGGAGGTCGCCTGGTGCTGCCGGTCGGCCCCCCCGAGGGCAACCAGGCGCTGGTGCGCATCACGCGCACGGGCTCCGCGACCTGGCAGGAGGAGCGCTTCGAGCCGGTGCGCTTCGTCCCGCTGCTGGGCCGCGAGGGTTGGAATCAGGACAGCGCCGGCTCGAGCTCGCGCTGACCAAGAAAAGCGCCGGCCGGACCTTGCGGTCCGGCCGGCGTCGGGGAGCTCGGGGGGAGGGTGGGCAGGATCCCGAGCTCAACCCAGGCGACCCTTGCGGGCCGTCATCTGTTTGATGCGCGCGGAGGGGGGCGGGTTTCGGGAAACCCCCCGCCCGCTCAGCGGATGCGGAAGCCGACCCCGATCGAGCCCCAGCCGCGGTGATGGCGGTGGACGGCGTAGCCGGTGTCCACCCACACGCGCTGGGCAACGTACTCGGTGCGGTACTCGGTGCGCGTCTCGAGGCGGACCTCGGTACGCAGCTCGGTCCGGTAGGACCAGATCGGATGGCCGTGGACGTCCGTGCCGATGACGTGGTCGGGCACCTGCACGGCCACCTGGTAGGGGACGTTGACCTGCACCGTGACGGGCACCGTCACGGGCACGTGCTGGACCGCCCAGTAGCCCGTGGGCACCGCGTGGCTGCGGCCGCCCCCGATGGGGAAGCCGACACCGAAGCCGACGCGCACGCCACCGGGGAACATGGCGCTCTGGGGTGCGATCGTCGCGGCCTCGGCCCGTTGGGCGGAGGCCAGGCCCAGGCCGGCGACCAGGGCCACGGGGAGGGCGAGGAGGCGGAAGATCATGGGGAACTCCTTCTGACCGCTTGCTGCGGCCTGGAGGGAGATATCAAGCGCCGTGCCATCGCTCGCAAACTCCCTAAACACCTGCAATACAACGCCTTACCACAGAAGGTGAGATTCCATCGGGCCGCGGATCGTCGCGCGAACAGGGCAGGTGACCCCGCCCGGGGACGGCGCGGGCCTAGCATCCTGGGGTGGACCCGGCCCCCGTCCCCTCCCACGTGCAACCGATCGCCATCCGGGCGCACTCGCTGCTCTGTCTGCAGGGCTTCCGGGGCAAGGGCTACAGCGACGGCTTCGTGGCCGAGATGACGGCCATCCACCGGACCCTCCAGCAGGACCCCGACACCCCGGTCCGCGTGCTGTCGAGCCCCGACCGCCTCTGCAAGGCCTGCCCGAACCTCCAGGGGGGAGGCTGCACCCTGGGCGGCCCCGACCACGAAGCCCACATGCGTGCCCAGGACGAGGACGTCCTACGCCGCCTGTGGCTCGAGCCCGGCCAGGTACTGCCCTGGAGCCAGGTGCTCGAGCGCATCGCCCGCTCGGTCAAGGGCGCCGACCTGCCCGGGATCTGCAGCACCTGCCCGTGGCTCTCCCTCGGCTGGTGCGCCGAAGGGATCGACGCCCTGCATGAGGACGGTCGGGGGG